>JAYEKB010000352.1:0-9360 GCA_034660835.1 Thermodesulfobacteriota bacterium | reverse complement strand
GTTCTGCTGCATATTTTTCATCATTTCCTGCATTTGCTCCATCATTTTTTCCATGTTTTCCGGGGATGGTATTTGATTGCCTGCAGGAGAATTTGTATCCTCTGTGCCGAAATTTTTCATCAATGAGCCCATATCGGGCATGCCCATGGCTTCCTGCATGGTTTTGGCTTGCACGTATCCGGCAGGAATGGAAAATAATGATTTCGGCTGTTTTTCAATTACAATATTGGCAAGAGTTGTGGTTATCGTTCCCATGGGAGCAGGAAGCAGTATTTCTGTTTTAATCGGGTAATTCAATTCTTTAGGGAGCCATAACTTCATATGAGGAGAAAACTGAGCGTTTGAGGAGGTGATATCTCCTTCATATATTACACATTTATAGCCTGCAAGAGTCTCTTTGCCGACTTTCTTCATTTTGTTTTTTTTAATCCATGATTTAAAATCATCGGCACCAGCCATGGCGTTCTGTTTTTCCAGATCTGATAAATTGGATACATAATACTTTTTCGTACCGGAAAACAGTTGATACATTAATGGTCGTTTCATAATGGAAATCATGCCCATTGTCTCGTTACGGGAGATGTCTCCATTTTTATAGTATAATTTACCGGTATCTTTTCCAGCGGCTGATTGTGATATCACATCTGCGGAAAACTCAACGGCAAACGTGCTTGCAGCCGGTAAAACGATTGACAGGATCAGTACAGTCAGCATTGGTATTTTCATTTTCTTTCTCTCCTTTGCGGTCAGAACTGTTACTCTTCGCTGATATAGTCTTTAATCTTTTCATACAGTGATTCGGGAATGTCCTCTTCATACATAAAGATTTCCGACTCCTCACCCGTGATCTCCTGTTTGACTTCAAGCGGCAGTGACCGAAGAAAGGCCACCCTGTCCGGATTTGGTGTACGTTTTTCAGCTGTCATGTGTACTCCTGGGAATTAGGTTGAAAAGGGATAAAGGGATAAAGGCATAGGGCATAGGGCATAAGGCTTAGGGCATAGGGCATGAGGTATAGGGCATAGGGTAACCATACTTGCAGACGGCTTTTACAGGCAACTGTTTTTATTGTTGTGGACAAATTTCTGCGGCAACCCCTGACCTTTTTCTTTAGCCCGCATATTTCATGAACACTTTGCAAATTTAAAGTAGGGAATAATGCGCAATTTTATCATATGATTTACAGAGGTTACCTTAAAATGAGCAAAGTGTTCATGAAATATGCGGGTTAGGCAGAGGAAATATGCATGGAGTCATCATAGGCCACCTTGAAAAATTGATAGTTCGCCCGATTTCCGTGTCACAGCGAAAATCAAAATGCTCACATATGACTAATATGCTGTGCTTTTAATTTCCGCTGTTCCTTGAACTCAAACGAACTATCTAATTTTTCAAAGCACCCTATATGTAAAACCAGTTTGCAGGAAACAGGTTTTCTGATAGAATAACAAGTTACTCGGGAAATATGAGAAAATGCAATATGCACCATACAGAGACAGGGTCGGAACCGTCTCGTGTACTTGATGAACTCAATGCGGCAGAACAGCAGCACCTGTCATCCTTTGCCTGCCTGAGCAGGGACGGGGTTCGCCGCAGGGCCGAGGATTTGCAGGACTACAGGCAGCCCTTTGCCCAGGATGCCGACCGTATCCTGCACTCAAAGGCGTATACCCGTTATATTGACAAGACCCAGGTCTTTTCGCTCATTGACAACGACCATATTACGCACCGGGTACTGCATGTGCAGATGGTGTCCCGTATTGCCAGGACAGTGGGGCGTTTTTTAGGGCTGAATGAGGATTTAATCGAGGCCATTGCCCTGGGCCATGATATCGGCCATCCGCCCTTTGGCCACGAGGGGGAACGGATACTGAACCTGCTCTGCCGCCAACATGGGCTGGACGGATTTCAGCACAACATCCAGTCGGTGCAGTTTCTGGACAGCTTTGAAAAAAAAGGGGCGGGCTGGAACCTGACCCTGCAGGTACTTGACGGCATTCTCTGCCATGATGGGGAGGCGCATGCCGCCGGACTGGTTCCGGATCGGGACAGAGATTTTGCATCCTTTGACCGCTTACTAACCGCAAAAAGCAAAGATCCCATGCATACACTCCTGCCCATGACCCTTGAGGGATGCGTGGTTCGCTTATCAGATAGTATTGCCTATATAGGCCGCGATATTGAAGATGCCATTGAGTTAAAACTTATCGACCGCAGTGAGATTCCGGAGCAATGCGGCAGGACTCTCGGTATCAGCAACGGCACTATTGTCTACACCCTGGTCACGGATCTCATTGCCTGTAATACACGGTTGCGGGATGCGCAAAAGGAGGATGCTGATCAGGATTATGTCGGCTTCAGCGAGGAGATTGCCGGCCTTTTACTGGATCTGAAAACATTTAATTTTGAGCGAATATATACGAATCCAGCCTTTCAGCCGGATTATAAACGAATTTATCTATGTTATGAACAGCTCTTTGATTATTATATGGGCCGGTTGGCTCATGACCCCGCCGCAAGTGATGCGGGACGGGGTTTTTTGAATTCCATGCCTGCCGCCTATATGCAAAAACATTCCCCGGCTGGTATTGTACGTGACTACCTTGCCGGTATGACCGATGATTTTTTTCTGCGTCAGGCAAAAACATGTGGCTGTGATATCCCGGAGAGGACATGCTTGCCAAACTGAAACTTTTTCTTCCCGGTGAAAATACGATCATGCTCGTTACCGCCGCCCTGATAGGGTTGCTGGCCGGAGTTGCGATCATTGTCTTTCGGGAAGCGGTTGAACTGGTTCACGAGCTTGTGTTTGTGCAGGGCTATGAACTGCTTCGTATCGGGGAAGGGGGCTGGCGCAGGTTTTTGCTTCCACTTATCCCCATGTTCGGCATGGTTCTGCTTATTCCCCTGTCGCTGCTGTTTCCGGGCAAGGTAAACGGCTATGGCTTTACCAGGTTCCTGCGCAGGGTGAACCTGGAAAACGGTGTGATCAATGCCAGGAACATCTTCATCAAGATAGCTGCCACCGCAATTACCATCGGTTCGGGTAATTCGGCCGGTGTGGAGGGACCCATTGCCCAGATCGGCGGTGCCCTGGGCTCCCAGGTAGGCCAGAAATTCCGGGTCTCCGGTGTCCGCATAAAGGTCTATATTGCAGCTGGTTCCGCCGGTGCCATTGCCGGTATCTTTAACGCCCCCATTGCCGGTATTTTTTTTGCCGCCGAGATTGTCCTGCTCGGTACCTACGAGATTTCCTCTTTTGCGGCCCTGGTCATTGCCTCGGCCATGGCCACTGTAGTCTCACGGGCCTATTATGGAGAGATCCCGGCTTTTCCTATCCCCGATTATCATATGGTCAATCCCTTTGTAGAGATGCCCCTGTATGCAGTCATGGCTTTGATTCTCGGCTTGCTGGCAGTTGTCCATATCCGCTTTTTTTATTTTGTCAGGGATAAATTTCAGGCCCTGCCTGTTCATGCACAGATTAAGCCCATTATCGGCGCATTCATGGTTGGCAGTATCGGCATAGTGTTTCCCCAGGTCATGGGTGACGGCTATGAATTTATTGAACTGGCCCTGGCCGGACACGGTATTATATGGCTCATGCTGGCTCTTATAGCCATGAAATCCATTGCAACTGCAATAACACTCGGCTCCGGCGGTGCCGGCGGTGTATTTGCGCCTGCTCTGTTTATCGGAGCCGTGGCAGGGGGTGCCTTTGGTGGTGTTGCGCACTATCTGCTGCCGGAGTACACTGCAAGCTCCGGTGCCTATGCCACCATTGGTATTGGTGCCTTCCTGGCGGCCTCCACCCATGCCCCCATGACTGCCATGTTCCTGCTCTTTGAGATGACCGGCAATTACCTGATTATTGTGCCGATAATGCTTACCTCCATCATGGCAACGGTGACCGCTTCTAAATTTTACCGCGATTCCATTGATACGGTGGATTTTACCCGCGAGGGTATTGATATCCATGAAGGTCGTGAAGTTGCCATCCTCAAATCCATCCGGGTCGGTAAAGCCCTTACCGAAGAGGTGGAGTTTATCAGCGAGACAGCCAATATCAATCAGCTGCTGGAGTTGTTTGCCATGGCCAAGGATTCTTTTTATTTTCCGGTCATCAACCATACCGGCATGATGGTTGGTGTGGTGTCCATGCAGGATGTGAAGACCATCCTGCACGATGAAGAGCAGCGTGTCTGTTTCCTGGTCGGTGCCATCTGCAGCCATGATGTTATCAGCATGACCCCTGATGATAATCTTTATGAGGCCATGCACCTCTTTGACGTCAAGGGTCTTGATGAGATCCCGGTGGTGGAGAGTAAGGAGGATCCCTGGGTGCTGGGTATGATCAAGCGGAAGGATGTTATTACCGCCTATAATCGCGAGATTCTCAGGCGGGGCATCAGCGAAAAGGCCGAAAGTATCCGGATGCTCTGTTCAGCGTCCTGAAAAACAGTTGATAGTGGATAGTTGAAAGTTGAGATATGGGGAAGGGGGTAGTTTATGAGAAATCTTTTGATTTTGCTTTACGGGTGGTGAAGTTATCCAGATTCTTGGTAACGGAGAAAAGGGAGTTTGTGTTATCGAAACAGGTGCTGCGCAGCGGGACAGCCATTGGTGCCCTGGTTAGAGAGGCTGAACATGCTGAAAGCAAAGCAGATTTCACCCACAAAATGTCAATTTCCCTGAAAGAGGCCAATGAAACTCTGTATTGGCTTGAGTTATTGTATCAGGCACAATATATCGAGAAAGAGCATTTCTATTCCATTAGAAACGATAACGAAGAACTTTTAAAACTACTGATTTCTATAGTAAAATCATCAAAAAAGTCATGATAAAACTATCAACTGTCAACTATCAACTATCAATTGTTCATTGAATATTTCATTATTTTCATTTGGATTTAAACACGGTTATGCCGAGGCGGATACGGTCTGGGATGTCCGGTTCCTGCCCAATCCTTATTGGGTGCCGGAACTAAGAGAGCATACCGGACTTGAAGCACCGGTGGCCGCTTATGTATTGGAAAACAAGATTGGCCGTGATTTTTTGGCACATTTTGATCCTTTTATTTCTTTTGTTCTACGCAGTCATGAAGCAGCCGGGCGAAAGGAAGTCACCCTGGCTGTCGGCTGCACCGGCGGACGCCACCGTTCTGTTGCCGTTATCGATCATTTACAGAAAATTATTGCTGATATGGAGTTTGATCTTAAAGTATATCACAGGGATATAACGAAAAAGTGAACAAGGTTTAAGCAGTCAGCCGTCAGGTATAAGCTGACAGCCTGATACCTGACACCTGATACCTGAGTGCAGGTACATCAAATAAGGAGGTACATCATGAAAGATTTACTCAAAAATGTTGTTTATGCCGGTGTTGGAGCTGCCTTTCTTACCCGTGACAAGATTGAAGAGGTGCGGGGCGAGTTGGTGGAGAAGGGGAAGATAACCAAGGATGAAGGAAAAGAGTTTGTTGACGACCTGATCAAACGATCAGAGTCTGCCAAGGATCAGCTGGAACTGTGGCTGACCCGCCAGGTGGAAGATCGGGTCAATCAACTCAACCTTGCCACCACTGATGAGGTCGCTGATCTTCGCCGTCAAGTCGAAGAACTGCAGGTCGTCATTAATAGAGAGAGCAGAGAGTAAGGTTTTGACCTGATGTTCAGTATCAGACAGCTTGGTGCCGTTAATCGAACCTATCGGCACCTGGCCCGATATCAACGGATCCTGCGGGTTCTGTTCAAGTACGGCTTTAGCGACCTGGTTGATTATCTGCACATTGACCAGTACCTGGAAACAGGTCTGCAGATGATCAACCGCAAGCCGCGGGAACAGCTTGACCGCCATTCCCGACCGCAACGACTGCGCCTCGCCCTGGAGGAGCTCGGGCCGACCTTTATCAAGCTCGGCCAGTTGCTCTCCACCCGCCCGGATTTCATTCCACCCGAATATCTCGACGAACTGGCAAAACTCCAGGATAGCGTACCGCCTTTCAGCTATGAGGAGGTGCAGCAGATTTACCAGGAGGAGTTTGGGAGTGATCCTGCTGATATATTTGAATATTTTGACTCTCACCCCCTGGCTGCCGCCTCCATTGGCCAGGTTCATCAGGCCCGGCTGCTTCATAGTCAGGTAAGCGGCGGAAAACAAAAAACCCGAAACGTGGTGGTCAAGGTACAGCGGCCCGATATTGAAAAACTGATAGCCGTTGACCTGGAGATCCTGGCCCATATTGCCAGGCTGATGGAAGAGCACCTGGAAGAAGTGCAGGGGCATCGGCCCTCTGCCATTGTTCATGAATTTGCCCGCAGCCTGTCCCGGGAAATCGATTTTACCATAGAGCTGTCCAATATCCAGCGTTTTGCCCGCCAGTTTGAAAACAATACTGAGATTCATGTGCCGGAGGTTTACCCCTCCCTGTCCACTGAGCGTATCCTGGTGCTGGAGCGGATTGAAGGAATCAAGGCCTCTGATGTCGACACGCTTAAAAGTCAGGGGTATGACCTGCCCCTGGTGGCCGAACGGGGTGCCAACCTTGTCATGGAACAGATCTTTGTGCATGGCTTTTTTCATTCAGACCCGCATCCGGGTAATATCTTTATCCTGCCGGAAAATGTGACCTGTTTTATTGATTTCGGCCAGATGGGCAGGCTTTCGCTCAAAGACCGGGAGGACTTTGCAGACCTTGTGCTCAGTCTTGTTTCAGGAAATGAAACTAAAGTTGCAGCTGATGTGTTGAAAGTAACCATCCAGCTCGGTGAACTGGATCAGGATGAACTGGTCCTGGACGTGGGCGAGTTTATGGATCGCTATCTGTATCTGTCCCTGGGCGAATTGCAGGCCGGAAGACTGCTCCATGACCTGTTAGAGCTCGTCAGCCGCCATAAGCTGTCGTTAAAACCCAATCTTTACCTGATGCTCAAGGCTCTGACTACCGTGGAAGGAGTGGGCCTGATGCTTGATCCCGACCTTGAACTCATCGACCTGGCCCGGCCCTTTATGAGAAAGATAAAGTTTGGTCGGATTAAACCGCGTCGTCTGGCCCAGGAAGTAGATGAGACAGGAACCCAGTACCTGAGCCTGTTCCGTGATCTGCCCGGGGAAGCCCGAACCATCCTGAAGCAGCTTCGCCGGGGCAAGATGATACTTAAGCTTGAGCACCGTGGTCTGCTGCCAATGGAACGGTCCCTTGACCGGGTATCCAATCGTGTTTCTTTTGCCATTGTGCTGGCAGCCCAGCTCATCGGCTCGGCACTTATTGTTCTCTCCGATATCCCGCCTCGCTGGTACGGCATTCCCGTTATCGGCCTGGCCGGCTTTCTGGTAGCCGGCATCATGGGCTTCTGGTTGCTCATCTCCATCATTCGTCACGGCAAAATATGATTGTTTTTCTCTGAACAGCAATTCATTTTTTTTGTTCTCCGTATTGATATTCCTTCAAAAACCTGATAGCTTTTTATAAATTTCCTGGCAGACACCCTGTCTGCTTGAATAATTGAGGAGGAATACGATGATGCGGAAGATGATTACCCTGTGTCTAACTGTTGCATTGCTTGGTTTCAGCGGTCAGGCCATGGCCGGTGGCGGCCAGAGTTACCCCAATGGTGCAGAGGCCTTTCTTGCAGGTGCAGTCCCTCCCCCTGGTTCCTATTTTCTTGACTACGTGTATTACTACAATGCCGACACCATGAAGGATGATAACGGTGATGACATTGGAGCCTTTGATGATGTGTCAGTGGTTGCCAATGTCTTTCGTTACCTGTGGGTGAGCGATAAACAGATCCTGGGCGGGAATTACGGTATGCATGCCTTCCTGCCCATCATAGGTGCAGACCTGAGTTTCAAGGTTCCGGTGGGACCGGAGTCGACAACATCCTATGATGACACCTCTGTACCCTATGTCATTTTCAGTCCCTTTATTCTGTCCTGGCACCTGCAGGAGGGCAAGCTGCACCTCGTTACTTCACTTGCTGATATTTATATCCCCACAGGGCAGGATGACGGCAACATGGCCTCAATTGGTCAGAATTTCTGGACCATTGAACCGGTACTCGGCGTTACCTACATGCTGGATAACTGGGAGTTTTCAGCAAAATTCATGTATGACTTCAACACCTCCCAGGATAAATATGCCACTGTCTACGGTTTTGAGGTTGACCGTGATCCGGGCCAGGAATTTCATTTTGATTATTCAATGTCCTATGCCTTTACTCCCTCGTTTCGTATCGGTGTGAACGGTTACTACTACACCCAGACTACTGATGACTCCTATGACCTCGACGCCTCCATTCCTGCTCCTGTTCAGGAACTGTTGCGGGCGGATGAAGGCTACCACAGCCAGGTTTTTGCCGTGGGTCCCGGTATCTGGTACAACCATAAAAACATGTTTTTCTCCCTGCGCAACCAGTGGGAGATGGCTGCAGAAAATAAGACAGAAGGGTATAATATCTGGGCTAAGTTTACCTACGCTTTTTGATGAAGGTATAAGGTGTAAGGTGTAAGGTATAAAGTCAAAAAGAAAAAAAGCCGCGTGAAATATCACGCGGCTTTTTTTTATTGCAGAACGAACCATGCAGATTTTTTATTTCGGATTTTTCCCGATTAATTTTTTTCCAGCCTGTTGTTCCACCACCTTCAGTTGGGTGCTGGTGCGCTGGGCAATCTGCTGGTAGACCTGTTTACGTTCGGTATTGATGCTGTTAACCAGCTTTTGTACTTCCGGCGATGACTTGACCGGAGTCAGGTAACCGGATGCTGTCTCGCGAACCAGTCCCTGTGCCCTGGCACTATTAAGATCCATAGCCATGGCAGGCTGACAGATCAGCAGCAGGCCGAAAAGAATGAGGGTAACTGTTTTTTTCATAACTGCTCTCCTGAAATATGAAAATTATTTGCGACGAAGTTGTGTTTCCGGGTGAGTTCCATTAGTCAAAGGCTGCGCTTATCTGTTGTGGTTGTGAATGTATAGTCAGTTACAGCCAAGCGGGCTAAAAAAGATCGCTTTCTTCACTGAATACAGTATCCAGTTCCTTGTCCACCTTGACCAGGATCTCATGCTGTATCTTGACATTGAGATTAATGGTGATTGGTTTTTCCGGCGGTGCTACCTGAACAGTCGGGGTGCATCCGAAACTGCCAACTATAAGAATTGCCAGCATCACCAGAACCGGTTTATATTTCATAGACCTCCTCCTTGTAAAATATAAATCACACTAAAAGCATGATTACTTGTAATGTTGTTTAACCCTTTTGTCCAGTTCATCGGTTAATCCCTTGCTGAATCGCAGGCTCTGCATGAGAGCGGGCAGGTTTTGTTCAGCATAAATATTTAGGTGTACCGGTCGGCTGGTT
>JAYEKB010000351.1:0-2107 GCA_034660835.1 Thermodesulfobacteriota bacterium | reverse complement strand
AAGGGAAAAATAGAGAGGCCGTTTCAATACGTTGAAAATAACCTGCTGGCAGGTCGTAAGTTCCGGGATCTTGATGACCTGAAATCCTGCGCCAGGTGGTGGCTGAAAAACAAATCAGATCGGCATGTCCATGATACCACCGGCAGGCCACCTCTGGAACTGTTCCTGGAACAGGAGCAGGATGCTCTGCAACCTCTGCCTCGTCATCCGTATGATTGTGCCGAGGTATACTTACGAGTCTGCGATCTTGAGGGGTATATCGAGTTTGAGACCAACCGTTACCCTGTTCCCTATGAATATGTAGCTGATATCCTGAGCTTGAAGGCGACCGAGTATGAGGTCATAATCTATTCGGCAGAACTGGCCCTGCTGGTTCGTCACCAGCGACTACCCGCCGGATCCGTAACAAAGCTTGACGGCAGCGGAATCCATGGCAGCCGCAAGATACGTTACAGTCTGGAACCGGTACAGGATCAGTTCCTTGCTCTGGGCGATCACAGTCGTGATTTTCTGGAAGGATTGAAACAGCAGCATTCCAGGAATTGCGGTTTTCATGCCCGATATATTCTACGACAAAAAGAGAAATATCACGTGGACGATATTGACAAGGCCATGGCCCATGCCTGTCGGTATCATGCCTATGACTGCAAGGCCATTGAACGGATTTTGTTGGCTAAATCGTCCCCTCGCACGTTGGAGGCAATGAGGAATGAAAAGGCGGCAGAGGAATTGCGCAATACGTTGCCCAAAATCAGGCAACGGCCATTGGCTGAATATGATTCATTACTGGGAGGAATAAGGAAAGATGGCCAGCGACCAATTGGAACAGATCAGGAAGAGCCTGAACATCCTGAAACTGAAAACAATAGCTGATATACTTGATGATGAACTGACCAGGGCCGTGCGGGAGTCGACACCGGTCACGGAACTGCTGGAGCGGCTGTTTACCAGGGAAGCAGATGCACTCATTCAAAGAAGAATCGAACGGCGGATTAAGCAGTCAAAACTACCGGAAAGGAAACTACTTGCCGACTTTGTTTTTTCCTTTCAGAAGGGCTTGGACAAGGCACGAATTATGGAAATTGCAGGCCTTGATTTTGTGAAACGTAAACAGGGACTTATCCTTGCCGGCAACTCCGGAACCGGCAAAAGCCATATTGCCAAGGCCATTTTGCTTATCGGCTGCATGAAGACATACAGTTGTCGCTATACAACCGCAGCAGACATGCTCAGGGAGCTATTGGCAAGTCTTGCCGATGATACGCTGGAAAAGAAACTCAAAAGATACCTCTCACCAGAGATCCTGTTGATCGATGAAGTGGGCTTTGATCGTCTTGAGCAGCAGGATGCGTATAACGCCAACCTGTTTCACAAGGTAATTGACGGCAGGTACTGTAAAAAGAGCACGATACTGACCACAAATATTGATTTCAAGCAGCTTGGCGACTACCTCGGAGATCCAGTCATCACCACAGCCATTGTTGACCGGATGGTGCATCATTCCATAATTATCAATATTGAAGGACCATCCTGGCGTCTGCATGAATCGCAGGAACTAAATGCTTCGTGACCCCAAATTCTTATCTCGCTGGGTACTTTTTAATAGATCTGACTAATCAGGCCGTATAACCTTTTAAAGGTACAATATCTTCGGTTATTACGATTTATACCTGTCTGCTGGTGCCACCACCCACCCACCCCCAAAAAAAAGCTGCTTGCCCTCGCCGGGCTTCAGGTTGGAGGCCGCGGCCTCCAACCTGAAGCCCGGCGCTTGCCTCCTGCAACGCAACTGGAAAACATCCACCTTCTTTGCAAATCCGGTTTATGGAAGTGGGTCACAACATCGGTGATAATCATCCGCTCAAACTGAAAACAAACAACTACCGGTGGGTTCGTCATCGGCTACACGATGGGTCAGTTTCTTGCCGGTGGTAACAATCCTGTTTCCATTCGACAACAGATAAGCCATCTCGACCTGACTTGCGAAAGGCGATACGGTCCCGAAGAACTGTATCCACTAGAGCCAGATTTTGAAAATCTTCTTCCTTGAGGAAATCCCGAGTTTCCTGATCTTCACGAACGGTGGGCTCGGAGTCTCACAAGCTCG
>JAYEKB010000350.1:0-2113 GCA_034660835.1 Thermodesulfobacteriota bacterium | reverse complement strand
TGCAACAGCAGTATATTGCAGGATCGTATCCGGTTGATCACGATACTTTTCAGCACAGATCCTTTGTACAGAGATTCAAAGAAAATGCAGCCCTGTTGGTCGGACCACTATTGTAGCAATTTTAGCCGCCAAAAACGTACTCTTTAATCATCATTAAAGCGGGCCAGACGCTCGATCTGATTGTTGTCCTCGTTTGTTATTGAAAAATTGATGAACAACGGAGGTAACAACACCCCATATTTCACAACCGTTTTCTTCAGTTATTTCAATGGAAGGATAGTCCGGATTTTCAGCAACAAGGCGGCCACACTGCACATCTCTGACAAGACGCTTGACTGTTAACTCTCCGTCCAGAATGGCAATGACGATATCGCCGCTTGCCGCCTCCAGGGACCGATCGACCACCAGGATATCATTATGGTGGATCCCGGCCCCGATCATGGAATCACCGTCCACCCGGACAAAAAAGGTTGCGGCCTGATTTTTGATCAACAACTCGTTCAGATCGAGTTTTCGATCCGTATAATCTTCTGCCGGTGAAGGAAAGCCGGCTGACACACCGCCAAGAAACAGGGGCAATGAAACCCCGGCTTTCCGGTCCGCACCGTAAAGCTCGCTGATCGTTGCGTCGGTCTTCAGTTTCTTAAAATTCAACATAATTTAAGCCGGGAGACAGATTTATTTTAACAGCGCCATGGGTGTGATATATAACATATTGATATCGAATAATAAAAAATAATTAAACCTGCGTCTCGGTTAATATGCTGTGAAAAAAAGATCTGTCCCCTACGTAGAGTAAACCAATTTGTCTCATTGACAGAAACGTATTATACATATGACAAAACCTTCAACCTGCTCTGTAAACCCTATACCGTCCCTGCCATGCCTGTTCACATTCCCATCAATGGTACTCTTGATCTGCACGCCTTTCATCCCTCAGACATCAAATCCCTGATCCCGAATTATCTGGAAGAGTGCAGACGTAAGGACATCCTGCAGGTACGGATTATTCACGGCAAAGGTACAGGCACGCTGCGGCGTTCCGTGCATGCAATCCTGGGACGGATTGACTATGTGATTTCGTTTACCATCGCCGGACTCGACGGTGGGTCATGGGGTGCTACTCTGGTGGAACTTCGGGCGAAGGAGTAGCCTCAAAAGCTTCCACCAGACCGTATTCAGTGCCTAATTTGCGCACCGCAATCATGAACGTTGAAGGCATGGGTAATACCCTTTCCTCGTCCAGCAGGCCCAGTTCTTTGGCCATAAGCAAACAGGGAAGGGAGTGGATTCCCTCGTGATTATCGCAGATGGTCTGCATACGCAGGGCATCGGTGAGGTGGGGTATCAGGTCTTCGACACGCCCTTTAAGCTCCCGGAGTTCCTGCTCGATAAGCTTCCGCTGTTTGCGGGCAAAGACATTGACTTCCGGGTCAGCGGCCTCGGTGCCGAACAGGTTGTTGACCACTGCCCCGGCCAGCCATTGCTTTTCCTGGTCCGACCAGTCCTGGTAACGTTTCTGCACATCATCTTTTAAGCGTTGATACAGAATCATCTGCACCATGACAATGGCTTCCCGCATAACCGGAACAACCTTGGAATCAAATTCGGGTGCAGCCTCTTTAACCGCCTTGCTTATCTCTTGGCTCACAAGACCACCTTGACATCGGGATGGTCTCCAAGAACCTGGTAGAGCCGCAATCGGTGATAATCACTGTACACGGTCAACTCCAAGCTCATGCTGATATATTTACCGCCGCTGGACATCCGGGAATCAGCCAAGGCATAGGGGACATCACCAAGATGTTCAGAGATCGCGGCTAACATGGCCTCCTTCTTCATCCCGATCACCTTGTACTGCCAGATGCAGGGATAATCAATTTTCGGTGTGCAGCTGCCTGTCGGCTGCTCTGGTATTTTTTCCATGACTGGCCTTATAGCGCAGGTTTACCGACATGACAACCTGAAAAACTTTGCTTTTCCCTTACTCTTTGAGAGACGGCAGTGATATAATAAAATATTAGACAAGCTCATCATTCGCCCAGGGGACCGGGCTCCTGCTGCATGTTGTACATGGGTGAGTAAACTGTATACCCACTTTGTTTTATCAAGG
>JAYEKB010000349.1:7015-9403 GCA_034660835.1 Thermodesulfobacteriota bacterium | reverse complement strand
ACCGAAGGCAAGCCGATGCGACCGCACCTGCTTTGTCGCTGCAGGAGCAGGCATAGGCAACTATAGCCTACTCCTGCGCTCAGCGCATCTGCAGCCGCCTCGACTTGTGAAATATGCGGGCTAACTCTTTCACACAAGCGGACCGCAGCTCACAGAGACAGTCAACAGATTCACCGGGTTTGCCGATTTCTGTTGCATGTCCTCGGCTGCTGTGTTTTGTATCGTTTTTCTTAACCACAGGGTATGGCAAGCAACATGGAATCTTCAACAAACGTACAGAACAGCCTCATCGGCCTGGCAGCTGCCCTGTCCGCCTACTGTATGTGGGGTGTTTTCCCCCTGTACTGGAAGGCGCTGCAGGTCATCCCATCCTGGGAAATCATCTGTCACCGGATTGTCTGGTCCCTGGTTCTAACCTTTATTCTACTGATCCTGCAGGGACGACAGCAGGCCCTGCTCAGGGCATTGACAAATCGTCGCACCCTGCTCACGACCCTGGCCACATCTACCCTGCTGGGTTCCAACTGGCTGGTATATATCTGGGCGGTAAACAACGGCAATATTGTAGAGTCCAGCCTGGGCTATTTTATCAACCCGCTGATTGCCGTGCTGCTTGGGGTGGTGTTCTTAAAGGAAAAACTCAGGATCGGGCAGTGGATAGCCCTGGGCGTGGCTCTGGGGGGAGTGCTCTACCTGACCTTTTCATATGGCAGGTTTCCCTGGATCGGTCTGACCCTGGCCGTCACCTTTGCCTTGTACAGCCTTCTCAGAAAAACCGCAACTCTGCACTCCCTGGAAGGATTGTTCTGCGAGACCGTGCTGCTCTCCATTCCCGCCGGGTTAACTCTGATGTACCTGACACACCTGGGTACGTCGGGTTTTGTGAGCCAAGGCCCCTGGATCACCATCCTGCTCATCGGCACCGGAGTAATCACCTCGATACCGCTGCTGCTCTTTGTCTTTGGTGCTCAGCGGATTACCATGACAGCGATTGGACTCATGCAATACCTGGCCCCGACCATCCAGTTCCTGATCGGGCTGCTCATCTTTCATGAGCCCTTTCCTCCGGCCAAAATGATCGGCTTTGCTATTATCTGGGCAGCCTTGGCCCTGTTCACGGTCGAAGGCATTACCTTCAGACTACAGCACCGGACAAGGCCACTTGACTGATCAGACCATGCATCATAAGCATCACGGGGTTTGTTACCATACAAGATCACACACTTCCTAAATATAAGTTGGCACAGGTGCCCCCAGATTTATGCAGTCGGAGTCTCGTTCCTCGCTTACCTGCTTCCGTTCGCTATAGTCCTTCTATGCGGGCGGGAGCAATCGGAGTCTCACAGATAAGCGTAGACTTCGAGCTCGCTTACCTGCGTGAAGATGGGGTGCCTGTGACGGCTTATGCTTCATCCAGGATTTCTTTCACCCAGAACAGGGCTGCAGCAACCTGCGGAAAACCGATGGTTGAGATAAGCAGCAGCAGGGTATGTTGTACTTCCTCCTTGCTCGCACCGGCCTGCAACGCCTTGCGGGCATGAGAACGAACCGACCCGGTTGACCCGGTTGCCGCTGCCGCTGCAAGCTGGACGAGTTCACTGGTCTTGGGGTCAACGGGCCCTGCGGAACGTACAGTCTCACCGAGATTTTCCACAGCTGTCAACACTTCCGGAAACGAGGCAGTCAAATCCTGGTAATGTTTTGCCGGACCTTTGGTCTTCTGTTCAGACATGTTGTACCTCCATTTTCATAGTAGCAGTTAGTGCCTTACTCCTGAACGTCTGTCATATAAAACAGGTAAGCACAGACTCCGAATTCTAAATACGAATAGTTAATGACAGAAACTAAAACTGTATCGTAACGGGAGGTTGTTACTGTTTTGGTCATTTGAATTTTGGTCATTCGAATTCGGAGTCTACGCTTACCTGTTTCGGATTTCGTGTTTCGAATTTCATTTTTCCCGGTTTACCGGGTTAGTGCAAATGGTCCCCGGTACTGGACATCGTCAAATTGCCATTCTTTACCCCCCGCAAGGCAATCATTCCCTCTGCCAGTTCCCGGACCAGGGAAGCCTTGCCCTTGACAATGGTTACCTCCAGACAGTTATGATGATCCATGTGAACATGGGTTGTAGAGGTTATCAGTTCGTAATAGCGGTGCTGCAGCTCTGTTATTCTTTCCTGCAACTTGGACTGATGGTGATTGTACACCAGGGTGACGACGCCCACCACCTTACTGTCCTGTTCCCACTCTTTATAGACCAGTTCCTTTCGAATCAGGTCCCGAATAGCCTCGGACCGATTCGAATAGCCATGGCTGCTGATATGGTCATCCAACTTCTCCAGCAGGTCTTCTTCCAGAGAGACTGAAAATCGTTTCAACATAACG
>JAYEKB010000349.1:0-6915 GCA_034660835.1 Thermodesulfobacteriota bacterium | reverse complement strand
CTCAAAACTTGCAAGTGATCCGAAGTGGTCCAGTACTAATATACTGAGCCTCTGATCACTTACATCTCTTCTTCCAATTTTTTTAATCTATCCAGGATAGATTTAGCCTCTTGCTGCATGGACGCAGGTACTGTCGTATCCTTTGAAGCCCTTTTCAGATACTGCTTTGCATACTTGATGCGTCCCTCGTACAAATAATATTTTCCCAGGTAGAAATTGCTGATCCCCTGCTCCCCCCGGTTGGCCTTCATTCTGCCAAGCTCATAGTACAGCTTGGAGTACTCAGGCATGGCCTTTGCCACCTCATGGTACAACAATTCCGCCTCAACAAATTCGCCTCTTTTCTCCACTGCCTGAGCAAGCTGAAAAACGGCATACATATCGGTTGGATCACGTTTATACGCTTCGTACAGAATCTTTACAGCCTGTTCGACCTGTCCTGCTTCCAGATAAAGCGTACCCAGATCAACGTTGAGAATGGTTTTACGGGGATATTTTTTGCGGACCAGTTCCAGCTGTTGAATAGCCTCTGTAAAATTTGTATCCATGGCATTCAACAATGCCAAACCGTAGTGGGCCATAGTTACCTGTTCCGGATCTCTCCCGGAAGCCAGAGTATTGGCACAATAAATCCGTAACTCCTCCGGTTCACCGGCTTGGCTGAGTACCCGGTACTTAAAACGGAGAAAATCAAAATTATCCGTCTTTTTATAAAACCCCGGCCTGGATTGATCCTGATCAATCTCAACCAGGGATTGCACATAACTCAACCGGGCTTCTGGATTCGGATGGGTCAGCAGGTAGGCCGGCAGTTTATTGGTCCGGTAACGGGTTATCCTGCGCATGGTCCTGAGCATACCTTCCATGGACTTGGGATTACGGTGCATGGCACGCATCCAGCCAAAGGAGAGCCTGTCTGCCTGCTCCTCATCCTGACGGGAGAAACTAAGTGAAATTGCCTGGTTAGCTGCCATGGATCCGGTGAGCAATCCCTGAGACAGAGCAGGATTACCCAGGGCCAGGCTGGCAAGCCCAATCAACAGGGTGGCGGCTGTAATCTTGCCCTGCTTGTCCATACGATTGGCAATATGACGGCTGACTACGTGCCCGATCTCATGGGCAAGAACACTGAGCAACTCGTCCTCACTCTTCATCGTCTTGATCAGACCGGTATAAAAAAAGATCAGACCGGACGGAGCGGCAAAGGCATTGAACTGGTCGCTCTTGACTACAAAAAAATGGTAATCAAAAAACTGCGGCCCGGCAACATCAAGCACCTGATAGCCAAGATCGTTGATATACTGAGAGATATCAGGATCATCAAGAATCCTGAATTGAGCCCGGATGGTATAGAGCAACTGCTCACCTACCATGCGCTCCTCCCCGATACTGAAACCATACGAATGTACCGGCAAAACCAGTTGACCGATGATCAACAGAGAAACAACAGCTCTGGTGACAGAATGACAGAACTGTTTTTTTAAAATTGATGTAATATATTGATATTGTTTTAAAAAATACATTCAGGAAAGCCCTTGCCTACGTTTACGGTTTACGGTTTACGGTTGCCGGTTTACAGTTTTTTCTGCCACCGACCTGTATCACTGGGATTTTGCGGCGCGCAGCAGAGCAAAATTTCCATGTTCATGCAATTGTCAGCTGCAGAGCTGTAGCAGTCGTGCATGGGATACCTCACGCTGACCGCAATGTGTAGATGTAAGCATCAACTATGCTCCCGTCTTTGAGCTTCACCTTTGCTAGCACACGCTCATAAGCATCACCTTCAAATTCATCAAGGGCCGCCCAATGGCCTGAGAGGTTCTCCGAAGTGAAAAGAAACCCTCCGATTACACCACCATGTTCGTTGAGGTCAATGCCAGGGTAACCTATTTCTGCCCCCCAACCTTCATGACGCAGGTTCCCATTTACAGTAGCTGTCTCCCATGAACCTCCAATGGCTTCAAGTACATGCTCATTGGGCCGACCTGGACATAGGGTCCCGTAAACAAATAGTTGTTCTATCACTGTTCCTCCACGGGGAGCTGACTTGCAGTTAACTGTAAACTGTAAACCGTCAACTGTAAACCTATCACGCCCTGCCCCTGGCAAACTTCTTTTCCAACCAGCCCACACCCATTGATGCAGGAAGGGTAAGCAACAGGTACATGATTGCAATCGTTACCCAGACCTCAATGGTAAGGTACGTGGACGCCATTAACTGAGTGCCCTGGTAGGACAGTTCCTGGATGGAAATAATCGAGACAATGGCCGAATCTTTTATCAGGGAAATAAACTGACCGGCCAGCGGCGGCAGCACCTGGCGCATAGCCTGGGGCAGAATAATATAGCGCAGGGTATGCAGACGGGTCAGGCCAAGTGCATGGGAGGCCTCCCACTGCTGCCGTTCCACTCCCTGAATACCGGCCCGAATAATCTCGGTTATATAGGCCCCTTCAAACAGTGCAAGGGTAAGTACTGCAGCCAGAAAAGCGGAGAGTTGGTCAGGTTTACAAAATAACAGGGTGATGACCGACTGCATCCTCTCTCCGCTGTTTCTAACCAGATCGTCTATGCCCAGCAGGAGCGCCAGCTGGTCGGCGAGAAAAAAATAAAATATAAAAATAAGTACCAGCGGCGGCAGATTGCGCATCAACTCCACATAACTGCGTGACACAATGCGCCAGAACAGGCTTCTGCCGGTCCGGGCCAAGGCCATGAACAGTCCGAACAGCAGGGCAAACAATCCGGACCAGAGACTGAGCCGGATGGTGGTCAGCAACCCCTGTAGAAGATAGTTGGCCACCCAGCGGCCCGACTCATCATCATAACGGAAAATATACTGGGGAATAACCGCCCAGTTCCAGCTATAATGAAGACCGACGGTTACCCGGTAACCGATAAAACCGACAGCCCCGAACAGCAGGGTGAGCAGCACAGCGTCCAGCTGAACGGATGAGCGTCTGGTCCTGATCATCACAATATCTGCACCTCTAACAAAACAATATTGGTTTTACTGGACCAGATCCTTCCAGTTACGGCTCAGGAACCAATATGCATACCGTTCCTCAATCCACCCCTTGGACTTGACCATCTCGATCCAGTTGTTAAAAAAGTTTACCGTGTCAAAATCACCTTTGCGCACACCAAAGGCAATAGGCTCTTTCATCAGCTGCTCGTTATAAGAGACCAGCTTATCCGGGGTGTCGGCAGCCATATGTGCCGGAAGCGGCTGAGAGGCAACCATGGCATGGACACGACCGTTACGTACCTCCTGAACAGCAGCAGGTTCGTCATCAAAGAGCCGCAATTTCGCCTTGGGAAAATTCTTTTTTGCAGCCAGGGCTGCATTTGAGCCAAGCCGGGCAGCCAGGGTAACATCCGGACTGTTGAAATCAGCAAGCGCAAAACCCTTGCTCTTTTCCACATTAGCCAATATCCCCTGATTGGAATAATAATATGGGTTGGTGAAATTGATTTTCATGTTGCGCTGGGGGGTAACACCCATGCCGCCGATAATGACATCAAATTTCCCTGCCAGCAGGGACGGGATAATACCGGACCACTTGGTGGGCACAAATTCCACTTTCACGCCCATATCCTCTGCCAGCTGTTTGGCAACATCAATCTCAAACCCTATCAGTTCCCCCTTCTTATCCTTCATGGCCCAGGGCACAAACACATCCATACCCACCCGAATAGTACCGCGGCGGGAGATTTGATCAATGGTGCTTTCCTTAACCAGCTTCTGCTGCAACTCACCAGCGACAGCCGGGAAGACGATCCCCAGCAGCATGGCGCTTACAACCAGTACATTAACGTGAATTTTGCATAGATTCATAATTTACTCCTTTTTCCATTTTTCATTATATTGCATATCAGAGTATCTGCTCCAGAAAACGTCTGGTTCTCTCCTTCTCCGGTGACAGAAAAAAATGGTCAGTTTCTCCCTGCTCAATGATGCTCCCGTGTTCCATAAAAATAATCCGGTCACTGACCTCCCGGGCAAAACCCATCTCGTGAGTCACCACCACCATGGTCATTCCCTCCCGGGCAAGATTCATCATCACCTCCAGCACTTCGCCTATCATTTCCGGATCCAGTGCACTGGTAGCCTCATCGAAGAGCATAACCCTGGGATTCATGGCCAGAGCACGGGCAATAGCCACCCGCTGCTGCTGGCCGCCGGAAAGCTCTGCCGGAAAGGATTGAGCCTTTTCCACCATCCCCACCTTATGGAGCAAATCCATGGTTGTGGCCAAGGCATCCTTTCGGTTTTTTTTCCGCACCAGCCGCTGGGCCAGGCCTATATTGTCAGCCACATTCATATGCGGAAACAGGTTAAAGGACTGAAACACCATACCTACTTCCCGCCGGATCTCCAGCCGGTGTTTTTCATCATCATCCAGGGGAATGGAATCAACAATGATTGTCCCGGAATCAATCTCTTCCAGCCCGTTCAAGCAGCGCAGAAAGGTGGATTTACCTGATCCGGAAGGACCGATGACCACCAGGACTTCGCCTCTGTGAACGCGGGCGGAAAAATCCACCAGGGCTGGAATCGGACCGGGAAATATCTTATTGATATTCCTGACATCAATGATCAACTCTTTGCTTTTTTTAACCTCACCAGATTTCATGCGTATTCCACTTCCTGCCCGGAACGTTTTTCCAGCACATTGACAACCAGTGAAAGGCTCAAGGTAATGATCAGATAAATGGCAGCTACTGTAAACCAGATCTCAAAGGTAAGAAAGGTTTCAGCTATTATGGTTCTCCCCTGCATGGTCAGGTCGTAAACGGCAATGGTACTGACCAGGGCAGAGTCCTTTATCAGTGAGACTGCCTGTCCGGTAAGGGGAGGCAGAATCCTCTTCAGAGCCTGGGGCAGAATAATAGTTCGATAGGTATCAAAAGACGATAATCCCAGGCTGTGGGCCGCTTCCCACTGGCCACGTTTAATGGAAACAATCCCGGCCCGGAAAATTTCAGAGGCATAGGCTCCCTCAAACAGACTCAAGGCGACAACTGCGGCTGTAAACCGTTCCAGTTCAAAAATAGGGGCCAGCACAAAGTAGAGAAAAAAGATCTGCACCAACAGAGGCGTATTGCGGATAACCTCAAGGTAGACCCTGGCAATAAAGCGGCCTACCCGGGAACCTGATAAACGCAACAGGGCAGTGAACAGTCCGATAACCGAGGCCAGCACCAGGCTGTACCCGGTAATCTCAAGGGTGACCCACAAACCATCAAGCAGAGGACCGGGTACAAAGACCCCATCCTCAAAGGTAAAAAAATATTGGGGTACCTGGTACCACTGCCAGTTGTAGCCTACCCGTTCACTACCGCGCAAAAGCAGCCAGGCTATACCCCCGACCAGCAGAGCAAACTTGGCAATATCAATAAACGATGAATATTTCCTTGTTTTTTGAATGATATTCATTGCTTTAATGTACCTAATTTCCGGCACAGCATCAAGGAGAAGTATTTAATAAAACCGAGGCGAAACCGAGGACAGAACGTGAACGGTCTGGTAAGCTAATACTCCAAGCCGTCGGGCTGATTTTCGCAAGTAAGCGTAGACTCCGGAGGGGGTGCTGGTGAACTCTTACTTTTTCTCCTTATTTGACTCTGCAGCATCTGTTTCATAGAATGTAATAAGGTCGCAGACAACATCTGGAAGGAAAAATCAATTAAATCAAGGTATCCTCATAAGGTATGATTTTTTTGCATCATAATATGCAACCTGTTTTTCACAAGCATTTAGCAGCATGAATGCATCCGGTTGTAGATTTTTTACTGACGGAAAGTGAACGTATACTTAAAA
This sequence comes from Thermodesulfobacteriota bacterium, assembly GCA_034660835.1. GTDB lineage: Bacteria > Desulfobacterota > Desulfobulbia > Desulfobulbales > Desulfobulbaceae > Desulfobulbus_C. Next base: position 1,091 of record JAYEKB010000349.1, on the reverse strand, counting down.
GTCTCTGGATCAAGCCAGTCAAGTGTTTTGCTGCCGATTTGGGCATAGGGATAGCCAAAGGTATTTAATGGAGAACCATATTGTGGCGGATTCAGCTTCAGGTCACGTCCCATAGCAAGCTTCACACGGTACTGATCCCAGCCACCCCAGAAATACTCCCTATAGTGTTTGGTTTTGGCGTCGGCAAGATCCAATTCTTCCTTGAGCATCATCTTGCGCACATCAGCCGGGTCAACCGGGACCCAGTCATATCCCGGCAGATAAAACTCTGCCCAGCAGTGCTGCCAGTCGGTGATATCCTGTTCCGGTTTCTTGCCCAGACGAATACCAAAAACCTCTCGGGCCGGAACACCGGCAGCACGGCAGAGGGCAACGAAAACTGAGTGAATATCGGTGCATTTACCTCCAAGCTGCTCAAGAAGTGTATTTACGTCACCTATGCCGCAACCGATTGTTTTGGGATTGCGGTACATGTTTTCACTGGTCCAGTCATAAATAGCTTTAGCTTTTGCCAATACGGCTGTTTTCCCTTTGGTAATCTGGTCAGCCAGCACCTTTACCTGACCATCAATCGGACCCAGACTGGTCGGAGCGAGGTAACGGGCGTAATCAGCCGAATCCCAGGCAGCCTCTTTGGCTGGAAAATCCCTGCGCGCCACCTCCTTCCGCACCACGTGAAAGGACAGGATCAGCTTGCGGTCCGGTACCCCTTTATCCCAGCGGGCATAAAGAATAGGCGTAGAGTATACCCGATCACTGTAAACGGCCGATTCGCCATAATTACCACTGACACTGATCTTGCTGATGAGCTGATCCCGATCCGAGAACGGGTAAGGGATCCATAGCTGCGCCTCTTCATTTAGATCATGGTCTGAAAGATCAAACTCCATAGTGATAGTGCCGCTGCTGTCGGTTGTTGACCAGCCATATACAGGTAGTAACAGAAAGGCAACAGTTGCCAGAACATAAAGGAATTTTTTCATTTACTATTCTCCGTTCAGGGTTTTATAAGTAGTTCTCTCCGCGTTCTCCGCGTCTCTGCGGTAAAATTTCATCCCATCCCCGCATTCACTGACCATTTTTTTATTCGG
>JAYEKB010000348.1:0-2123 GCA_034660835.1 Thermodesulfobacteriota bacterium | reverse complement strand
AACTGCTGCGTCTGTTTACCGGCGGCTCCACAGGCTCGCCAAAGGTCTGGTCCAAAAGCTGCAGCAATCTCTTTGCTGAAGCCCGTTACCTGGCAGACCGCTTTGGGATCACTGATCGAGATCTCATTGTGGCAACCATTTTACCCTGTCATATCTACGGCCTGCTTTTTTCCGTGCTCATTCCCCTGGTCAGTTCGGCAAGCGTGATTGCCCGGACGCCTTCCTTTCCCGCTGAAATTGCTGAAGTCATCCAGATTAACGAAGCCACCATCCTGGCCGCTGTCCCAGCCCATTACCGGGCACTCAGACGACAGGTGACTTCAAAGGGATCTCTTCGCTTTGGGGTTTCCTCTGCGGGCATGCTTGATCCCGAAGATAATGCCACATTCTGTAACCAAAATAAAATATCCATTGTTGAGGTGTACGGATCAACTGAAACCGGTGGCATTGCCACCCGCAACCGGAATGCCGGAGAAACAGACTTTACGCCCTTCTCTACTGTGGACTGGAAAATCAGCCGGGAACGACTGCTGGTCCGCTCACCCTACGTCTCTTTACAGACGCCTCGGGATGAGGATGGTTTTTTTATGACCGGTGACCGGGTGGAGGCCGCACCGGACAACTCCTTTGCCCTCAAGGGACGGATGGACGGAATCACCAAGGTGGCCGGCAAACGGGTGGACCTTGAAGAGATCCGGGAGGCAATCAGACAGTATCCGGGTGTGGAAGATTGCTATGTTCTTGCTCTCCCCGATCCCGGCGGCCGGGAAAATCAAATCTGTGCCCTGGTGCAGGCAACCGTGCTGAATAAAGAAGATCTCTTCACCAGCCTGCAGACCCGGCTGGAATCCTATGGACTGCCCCGGGTTATCCGCAGAATTAACGCCATGCCCGTGACCGGCGCCGGTAAATATGATCTGGCAACGATCCGCCGGATTTTGACCCAATGAGCATCATCAGCCGGGCCGCGGCAGACGGATATGGATGTTTATCTTCCTGGGCCGATCTCCTGGACCGAATCAACGTCTTTCCGGTACCGGACAGTGATACCGGCACCAACCTGAGAATCAGCCTGGCCCCTTTACAACAACCGGATATTACCCCAACAGATCTGCCAGGCCTGCTGGCCCGCTCCGCCACCGGCAATTCCGGTAACATTGCAGCCGCTTTTCTGCAGGATTTTCTGCAGGCGAAAAACAGCAACCAGCTAACAACAGCGGCAATCTCAGGCAGAGACAAATCCCGGCAGGCAGTGTTAGATCCCAAGCGCGGCACCATGCTGGATATTTTTGACACTCTTGCCATGACACTGACCAAGCAACCGCCCCCGGATGCAACCGGATTTCTTCCCCTCTGCAAGCAACTGCAGAATGCGGTCCTTGCCACCAGTGATCTGTTGCCGGAGCTGAAAACGGCCGGGGTTGTTGATTCCGGAGCTCTGGGCATGTTTATTTTCCTGGAAGGCTTTTTCAAAACAATTACTGCTTTTCAGGGCGCCACACCCTCTGTCAGCCACCGGTTCAAAGACAAACTTACCATTGTACCGACCTGGTCACCTATCCCCAGCACCAGTCACTGCATTGATGCGCTGCTCGACACAGCAGGAGATCAATCTGGCGGGACTGTCCGGGAACTTACAGCGCTTGGTGACAGTGTTGTGGTCAGCAATGATAACAGCAAACTGAAAATCCATCTCCATACCTCAAACCCGCGCCGAGTACAAGATTACCTGACATCCATGGGTGCACTTATCCACTGGCACGATGAGGATATGGCGGTCCAGACGCAACAACCCATACTCATAGATAGACCTGTCCATATCATGACCGACGCGGCCGGGTCTCTGGATCGAGAAACTGCAAAACGACAAAACATTACCCTGCTGGACAGCTATATCATTGCTGGTGACCAGTCCTGCCCGGAAAGCCTCTGTCCCCCACGACAGATTTACGAACGTATGAGCCGGGGTGAACGGATCAGCACAGCCCAGGCCTCCACCTTTGAACGACATCAACATTATGTCTCGGCTATCCAACAATACAAAAAAGTCCTTTATCTCTGCGTTGGCTCTGTCTATACCGGTAATTGTTTCGGCCGCTCTGTTGAACGATGTTATCCGCCAG
>JAYEKB010000347.1:0-2127 GCA_034660835.1 Thermodesulfobacteriota bacterium | reverse complement strand
GTTCGCCGCCCTTTTGCGCAACAAGTTTGTTCACATTTGTAGGAGCACATCCAGCAACAGTGATGAACAGGAGCAGTGCAAGAAATTGTGTCGTCTTCATACTATGATAATTTCAAGTAATTAAGTAATATTGATATGTTATGAGATATTTGGAAAGACTGATAGAATACAGATATAGTACACTCTTATGGGAGAATTCACACTCTTTTCTTGGGCATGAATGATAAACAGGCTTTGAAGGTTTGATACAGGTGTCCCGGGGGAGGAAACCTGACTGCGCAGCAAAATGTAACAGCGGTGTTGAAGAATGAAAATTAGAAAAGTGCAGTTTCGTTGATATAGGCCAGGGATTGCCAGAGGTCTTCTTTAGAGTGGGGTTCCAGGGTGAGCAGGGGGTTGAGCTGATTATTATTTAAAAAATCAAAAAGTTCCTGGAAATCGAAAATGCCCTGGCCAAGAGCCAGGTGATTGTCGTCCGCTCCATCATTGTCATGCAAATGCAGCTGACCGAGCCAGGGGGAGAGTTCATCCAGCCAGGGCTGCCAACTGGTATGGGCAAAAGCGGTCAAATGACCGGTATCCAGGCAGAAACCAAGGTTGGATGCATCCAGCCGTTCAAAGAGAATCCTGTGCACCTCGGGTGATGTCTCATAGGTGTTTTCAAACATGACCGGTGTGTTATATCGGTCGGCAATCTCTAACAGTTGCTGCCAGGTTTCAAGGGCTGTTGTCAGCCAGCGGTCAAATTTTCCACGATGTTTGTTTTCTTCAAAGCCGAGATGGCAGACAATGGACTTTGCCTTGAACAGGGGCAGCAGGTTAAATGCCCGGCGAAGTTTATCCCGTGTTATCTCCACAACCCGTTTATCAAATCCACCGGGTGAAAGATCAAAAAACGGTGCATGCAGGGTGCATTGGAGATCTTTTTCCTGAAATGTATCTGCAATTTTTCTGAAATCATCAAGGTTTAACTCCCAGAGACAGTTGCTTTCAAGACCGATTTCCGGTTGCAGATCGTTTGTAATGAATAAGTCAAGCAGGTCACCGTCCCTGAGCTGATCAAAGGGAGCATTGACAAAGCATTGTCTGGTGATATGGGTGTATTGCCGGTTTTGTTGAGAGGATTTCATTAGCGTATGTTCTTTGGTTCAGTTAGTCCCGCTTTTTATCTGCAGATTTTTTTCACCACAGAGTACACAGAGAGCACAGAGGGATTAAAGCTTGAAACGCTGGATACCATCAGCAAGTTTCCGAACGTTGAAGTTGATCAGTAGTCCTGTGGTGATTTGTGCAAGCTTCATATATGTAAGCAATTGGGCTTTGTGAATGCCTTTGATTTTTTCGATTGATTTCAACTCCAGAATTAATCGATCGTCAACCAAAACATCTATCCGATAACCACAATCCAGCTGTAAATCTTTATATTTTACCGGCATTGGACATTCCAGCCTGAATGGAATGCCATTATAGCTTAGTTTAGAAGCAAGGCACTGTTGATACGTTGACTCTAATAATCCCGGCCCTAACGTCCGATGAACCTCTATCGCACAACCGATGATTTATTTGTAAACGGATCTTTTTTCATTCTCTGTGGTCTCTGTGTACTCTGTAGTGTGAACTCAACATTAGTTCATCCAAAAATGATCGCTGTTCCCCATATTTTTAATGGTGTTACCCAAAAAAATACCCTGCTGTCAAAATCGACAGCAGGGCAGCTAAACCGATTGTATTTTAAAAATTACTCCTTGTCATCCTCGGCAAGGGATTTGACAAGCAGGGTGCCGGCCAGGCCGGCCAAGCCGATATTCTTGACCTGTTTCATAGCTGGTTTGACCATCTGGGCCAGCATGCTGCGACGCAGGTTGGCCTCAGGAAGTTCCTGGGGCGCCTGAGCGTGCAGCAGTTCCAGATCAGCTTTTTTGGTACCATAGTAAAGGCCGTTGGGGCCAATCTGAACGGCCTTGGAAGTCAAGCCCTTGGCACCTTTTTTCACATACTTAGCTACCTCGGATTCGGGATCATCTAAGTCACCGAAGATCCGGGCACCGGCCAGACAGGTCTGCACGCATGCAGGCTGTAAGCCTTCTGCAACCCGCGGCATGCAGTAGGTGCATTTGTCTGCCTTGC
>JAYEKB010000346.1:0-2138 GCA_034660835.1 Thermodesulfobacteriota bacterium | reverse complement strand
TTTCCTGTTGGGTTGAGGTAATAATGAGATCAGCTCGCTGCATGATACTCTCTTCAACCTGGATACGGGTATCTATCTTATACTGTTTGTTGATTCTGGGCTCGCTCAAACCATCAGCAAGTAATTTATCCTTTTTATTTCTACCCAGTGAATGACCCGTAAAAACAAAGGGTGCGTCAAAGGCAGAGGAAAGCTCCATGGCAACATATCCCGCATCAGCATAGTGACCGTGGAAGAAATCAGGTATTTTACCCTGCGATTTTGCAAACCGAATCGTTCTGTCTATGAACTCCTCGAGATGGGGCCAAAGCAGCTCCTTTCGCAGGTATTTTTTACCGCCACACTGAATACGTACAATCCTTGCCTTATCCGAAAGCGGTTCAATGGGTTGGGCATAGTCAGGAGAAACGTTCTTATCATTGATGAGCCTGGTAATAAGATCGACCTGTGCCACATCATCACGCTCGCCAAGTGCCCTGGCCAACTCTACAACATACTTTACCTGGCCGCCGGTGTCGGCATCTCGACCCAGCTCCAGCAAGTTGCCGCGAATTAAGCCGTGGATACTGAAGAGTTGCAAATATAAGCCTGATGTGTGCATCTATCCTGTTCCCCTTGAGAAAATGAAAAACTACTTACCTTCCAAGTGCGGCGGCACCTTTACCAGCCCCAGACCAGTTTTCTTGCTACCCAGCCGGTGACACCGCTTGCATGACGAACCTTGACCCATCCCCTGACTGAACCAATGGTTCTAAATACTGTTCCTTTTGATGCCTTGGCGACAAGAGAATTTCGAGTCCCTGGCAGGGACCGGATATTAACAAGTTTTTTCTTTACAACAATGTGGGGGGTCCGGGAGGTAAGTGGTTTGTATATCCAGCCGGTGTCCCCCTCGAAATCCATAACCTTGTACCAACTTCCTTTTTGAGTTACCAGTTTAAGCGGGCACCCCTTTCCCAGTACCCATATTACCTTGTAACCTGTTCCAGGTCCAGTTCGCATGTTGACATTGTCTTTGGCTGTTGAAATCATTCTAATCCCGCCTATGGCCTGGCTGTATCCGGTCAACAGGAGAAAAAGGGCAAGCATGCAAACGGCGATAACTATGCTGATATTACCGTGATTATTGTCTTTTGGTAATCGCAGATGTCCTTTGTCTGATCTTTTGGGGGTATAAAAGATTTTTTTGTTGCGTTTTTGTATTTTACGATGCCACAAAAACGCAGATAAAAGCAACATTATACATATCCCAGCCTTTGCCCATTCGTAATCAATAGGCAGCATTATCCCGGCAATTTCCTTTTCCCAGGCAAACCAGGCCGGAAAGAAAATCGGTCCAAGATAGATACAACCTGTCAGTGCGAGAGCGAAAAGGAGCAACATATAGCTTGAACAGGATCAAAAAGTGAGGTATTAGTATCCGGCAACAAATTATTATACAATAATATATTGTTGAATACAATAAATGATATGCTCCGGATGTCAAGGGTGACAACAAAGTGAATGCGGAAAGGAGTAAAATATGACCCAGATACGACCGGTTATTTTTGGCGAGGTACTCTTTGATTGTTTTCCTGATGGGAGGGAGGTTCTTGGCGGTGCCCCCTTTAACGTTGCCTGGCACCTGCAGGCCTTCGGTCTGCTGCCGGCATTTATCAGCAGGATCGGCGAGGACAGAAGTGGAAAAAAGATTAGACTGGCAATGAGCGGCTGGAGCATGGAGACGGACTTTCTTCAAAGCGACCCAGACCGGCCTACAGGTACGGTAAAGATTCGTTTGGAAAACGGTGAACCGAAATACGATATTTCACCTGAGGATGCCTATGGTCACATTCAGGACAAAACCCCGAACCTGACTGCAGATGTACCCCTCCTGTACCATGGGTCACTTGCCCTGTGGTTCAAGCCGAGCCGCGATGCTTTGGAAAAGGTGAAACATAAATGCAACGCCCCGGTTTTTGTCGATGTCAATTTACGACCTCCCTGGTGGGAACGTGAAACAGTACTTTCACTGCTGAAAGGTACATCCTGGGTGAAACTGAATGAGGAGGAGCTTAAACTGCTCTTTCCTCAGCCTGAAGGGAGCGAACAAAAAGCGAAAGTCATGCTTGAGCACTTCCAACTTCAGGCCCTTATTC
>JAYEKB010000345.1:0-9488 GCA_034660835.1 Thermodesulfobacteriota bacterium | reverse complement strand
TGAAATTACGTTCCCCAACCTTTTGTAACCTGAGCTGTTTTGCAGAGGTTTCCGAAGGTATGTTGCTGGCAGATGCCCTGGCATTCATGGGCAGTCTGGACTTAGTTATTCCTGAGATAGATCGTTAACAAGGTCAAGGGGTAAAAATATTATGGACACAAGTATCTGGCGCCCGATTTTTTATCTGGTAGGCTTTATGGCCTTTGCCGGGCTCAACGCCGCCTATCTTGGCTGGTGTGAGCGTAAAGGCGCGGGCCGCATCCAGCGTCGGACCGGTCCCATGGAAGTTGGCATTCAGGGGTTATTGCAGCCCCTGGCAGACGGTCTGAAACTGATGTCCAAGCAGCTGCTGGTACCCACAGGAGTTGACGGGATCCTGTTTCGAGTTGCTCCTATTCTGGCAATGATTCCGGCCCTGACTTCGTTTGCGGTCATTCCCTTTTCCGGTAATATTCAGGCACGGGCGGTTGAACTTTCCGTTCTGTTGATCTTTGCACTTGCCTCCATAGCCATGATGGCTGTTCTGCTCGGTGGCTGGGCTTCAGGCAATAAGTTTGCCGTCATCTCTGCCGCCCGTTCAGTTTCCCAGAACCTGGCCTATGAGATCCCGATGCTGGTTACGGTCATCACCATCGTTATGATCACCGGATCCATGAATCTGGGGGACATTGCAGTTCATCAACAAGGTGGTTTCTGGCATTGGAACATCTTTGCGCTGAATAAATCAATCTTCATGCCGATCTCCTTTATTATTTTCTTCATCTGCGCGATAGCTGAAACCAACCGTGCACCCTTTGATATGGCAGAGGCCGAGTCAGAACTTGTTGCAGGCTTTATGACCGAGTACGGTTCCATGGGTTTTGGCCTGTTCATGATGGGTGAATACCTGAATATGGTTGTTGGCGCCTGTTTGGTTACCATCCTGTTTCTTGGCGGCTGGTCGTGTCCTTTTGGCCTGTTCCCCGGAGTATGGTGGTTCCTGCTCAAGATATATATCCTGTTATTTACTGTGATCTGGGTGCGCTGGACCTTCCCGAGAACACAGATTTATAAACTGCTCAACCTGTCGTGGAAAATTTTGATTCCGTTTTCACTGGTGAACCTGTTGCTCACGGCAGTATTTATCAAGATCTTTTGATGTTGACGAATGGGAAATAGGAGACAGACCCAATTTTCCAGCCTGACGAAAATGTAAAATTGAAATTTATGGAAAGGAAAATTCGGGTCTGTCCCCTATTTTCCTAAACCAAACGATCTGATCAAATCATGAGTGAATATTGGAACGATATTATAGGCGGGAGCAAGAGTCTTTTAATCGGACTTTCCATTACTGCCAGAGAGTTTTTTAAGCCGGTTGTTACGGAACAGTATCCTTGGGTTGTTCCCGAGATGACCGATAGGTATCGCGGCCATATCGAACTGATTAAAAATGAAAAAACCGGTAAACCAAAATGTGTGGCCTGCGGCATGTGTATGCGTGGCTGCCCATCGGGCTGCATCTCGCTTGCCGGCAAAAAACCCGAGGGTGAGAAGAAAAAGGCGTTGACCAAATACCATCTTGATTTTACTACATGCAGTCTCTGCGGCACCTGCATAGAGAGCTGCAAGTTCGGTGCGATTCAGTTTTCTAAAGATTACAATCTGGCCAGTACCAGGAAAGAAGATTACATCTTTGATCTTCTCAAACGACTGGAGGAACAGGGTTGATGCAAGCAACAATCTGTCAGGCAGCTGCCAACCAGTCGCTTTTTTCGGCTGAAAGCTTTGTTGGTATAATCTTTCTTATCACAGTCGGTCTTATCATAGCCGGTGCATGGATAGCAGTTGTATCCAGGAGACTGGTCAGATGTATCGCCGGGCTGGCTGTCTGCTTCACCGGCGTGGCTGGAGCTTATTATTTTCTGCTCAGTCCATTTCTGGCCATGATGCAGATGCTCATCTATGTTGGAGCAGTTTCCATCCTTATCGCCTTTGCCATTATGCTGGCAACACCGGAAGAGGGTGAAACTGCCGGCACAAAGGGTGCCGGAATTGCCGGGCCTCTTGGGGTTGCTGTCGGCTCGCTTATGTTTGCAGCTCTCTCGGTTCTTGGTATTAGAACCGATTGGCAGGTTTTCCCGCGCACAGGAACAGGTGACATGGAAGCCATGGGTAAGGCTCTGCTCACCAGCCATTCCATGGTTTTTGAGTTGATTTCCCTTGTCCTGTTGATCGCTATTATCGGCGCCCTGGTGCTGGCGCGTAGAGGAAGGAATTAGATTATGGCTCTTCTCAACCTGTACAACTGTCTCAACACCTACCTTGTCATAGGGGCCATGCTCTTTGGTTTTGGCGTCTACGGCCTGGTTTCCCGCAGGACGCTCATCGGTATGCTCATTGCCTCAGAGCTGGTACTTTCCGGTGCAAGCATGAATTTTATGGCCTTTAACCGGTTCCTGGCTCCTGATCCGGCCATTGGTCAGATCTTCACCCTGTTTATCATGGGTATTGCCGCTGCTGAAGCAGCCATAGCCGTCAGTATCGTGATTGCTGTGTACAGAAACTATAAATCCATTGATACTGAAGATATTGTCGACATGCATGGATAGGTGCGGTTCTCAGCCAAAGAGTTCGCCTGCGAAATCTGTTTAGTTTACTAAAAGGGTTATACAACAAATATAATTTGGTAACCCGAGAGGATGATTATGGACCCTGTTTCCACAACTGCAAACATTGTTGAAAATAGCACCCTTGGCCTGGCGGTAATGATACCGCTCTTTGGCGCACTGGTTGTCATGACACTGAAAAACAATGTCAATCTGCGCGAAACAGTCTCGTTTTGTGCTTCAGTCCTGCTGTTTTGTGTTGTGCTCTCCTTTATTCCTGCCATCAGGGAAGGGAAGACGCTGGTCTATAACGTTTTCAACCTCCTGCCGGGATTATCAATCACCCTGCGGGCAGACGGTTTTTCCATGATCTTTGCCATGGTGGCCTCGTCTCTGTGGATGATTGCTGTGTTCTATTCGTTAGGCTACATGCGGGCCCATGATGAACCCTGCCAGACCAGGTTCAATGCCTGTTTTGCCTTGGCCATTTTTGGTGCCATAGGCGTTGCCCTCTCAGATAACCTCTTTACCCTGTATTTGTTCTATGAGATAGTGTCTGTCTGCACCTATCCACTGGTTGCCCATCACCAGGACGAGGAAGGGTATTCCGGTGCACGAAAATATATTGTTTACCTGACCACAACAGCAAAAATGTTCCTGCTGCCGGCATTGATCCTGATCTATGTGCTGGTCGGTAACCTGGACTTCCCGCATGATATGCACACCGGTATGTTTCCGGCTGACACCAAGAGCTGGGTAATAGTCATGCTCTATATCTTTTGTATACTTGGCTTTGCCAAGAACGGCATCATGCCCCTGCATCACTGGCTGCCGGGCGCCATGGTTGCTCCTACTCCGGTTTCCGCACTCCTGCATGCAGTGGCCGTTGTTAAGGTCGGTGTATTCTGCACAACCAGGACTATGCTCTATGTCTTTGGCGTGGATACGATGTCCATGCTCAATCTGGGTATACCAACCGCCTATTTTGTAGGCTTTACCATTATCATGGCCTCGGTCATTGCCATGACCAAGGATAATCTGAAAGCCCGGCTTGCCTACTCGACGGTCAGCCAGCTGTCCTATATCATCCTTGGTGTTGCCCTGCTCACTCCGCATGGAATCGAAGGCGGCCTGATTCATATCGTCAACCATGCCTTTTCCAAGATTACCCTCTTTTTCTGTGCCGGTGCCATCTATATTGCAGCACATAAGAAGCTGATATCAGAGATGGGTGGGCTTGGTCGTACCATGCCGTTTACCTTTGGCGCCTTTGCAATTGCCTCGCTGTCCATGATTGGAGTACCTCCGGTGGCGGGTTTTGTCTCCAAGTGGTATCTGCTGGTCGGCTCCATGGAAGCACATCAGGTCGGTATTTTGCTTATTCTTATTGCCTCTACAGTACTGAACGTCGCTTACTTTGCACCGGTCACCTATAAGGCATTTTTTGGTAAGCGACCTGAGGGTGAGGTGGATGCCGGTATTAAAGAGGCTCCCCTTACCATGTTGATACCGATCCTGATTGCGGCAACCATTTCCGTGATCATCGGAATTTATCCTAACTTCATGATGCAATTCGTCAAGGCGGTGACAGGATGATTAAGTTCATTGAGTATCTGCAGACGCGTATGAAGACCGTTATCATGGTCTGTATTGTTCTCCTTGTTTGTATTGCTGCTTTTGCCGCAGCAGTAGACAAGAGTCACGCCCATAGCTGGGTTGAGCAAAATATACCGTTTTTCTGGTCGATCTTCGGGTTTTGTGCTGCTGCAGCCCTTATCGGGATTGCCCGCTGGTTTGGTAAGGCCGGTATCCAGGTTCCTGACGACTATTACGATCATTCAATCTGGCTTGATGATTCAGATAAGTAAGACCAAGTTCAAGCACGTAGTTTAAGCGAGGAAAAGTCAATGACAGGTAGTTTTATCCATCCGGCACTGATCATGATAATCGGTGCATTGCTTGTGCCCTTTATTCGCGGGCCGCTTCGCAAGCCGTATCTGATACTGATTCCGCTGCTTACCCTGGGCGCAGTTATCAGCAACAACTCACTCAACGGCTCATTAGCCACCTTTCAGTTTATGGACTGGCAGCTGGTGTTCGGCCGTGTGGACAAGCTTTCTTCGGTATTTGCCTCCATCATGGCGTTGATGGCCCTGATCGGCACCCTGTACGGGATGCATGTGGAAAAGACAAGTGAACATATTGCTGCCTGGTTCTATGTGGCCGGTTCACTGGGGACTATCTATGCCGGTGATTACCTGACCGTATTTCTGTTCTGGGAAATGATGGCATTTTCATCCGTTTTTCTGATCTGGTTCCGCAAGGGGCCGCAATCCATCAAGGCCGGCTACCGCTACCTGATCATTCATACCTTTGGCGGCGTTGTTCTGCTCTTTGGTATCATGCTCCGCTACCAGGCAGTTGGTGATATCGAATTTTCTCTGCTTGATGTCAGGAATCCTGAATTGTACACCTGGCTGATCATGGCCGGTTTTGCCTTGAACGCTGCCGTTGTTCCCATGCACTCCTGGCTGCCCGATGCATACTCTGAAGCCTCCTTTAATGGTGCAGTCTTCATGTGTGCCATTACGAGCAAGACAGCAGTCTACACCCTGGTCCGATCCTGTGCAGGCATGGATATTCTGGTTCTGCTTGGTGTGATCATGGCCCTTTATGGTGTGATCTATGCGATAATGGAAAATGATATCCGCAGGTTGCTTGCCTGGTCCATTGTTTCTCAGGTCGGTTTCATGGTGGCCGGTGTCGGTATAGGAACCGAGCTCGCTATAAACGGTGCAGTAGCGCATGCTGTTGTTAATGTCCTGTTTAAGAGCCTGCTCTTCATGGGTGCCGGTTCAGTTCTCTACATGACCGGCAAAACCAAGTTTACTGAACTCGGTGGCCTGTACAAAAAAATGCCCGCGACCTTTTTCTTTACCCTTATTGGTTGCCTGTCCATTTCGGCTGCTCCCTTCCTTGCCGCCTATGTGTCCAAGGGCATGATTATCGGGGCCGGTTTTGAGACTCATCTCAACTGGGCTTCCTGGCTGCTGATGCTCGCTGCCACCGGTACCTTTATATACAACGGAGTCAAGCTGCCTTACTTTTTGTTCTTCGGCAAGAAAAACTGTTCCGAAGAAACCTGGAAAAAGGCTGCAGATCCGACCTGGAACATGATAGCTGCCATGGTTTTTGGTTCCGCACTCTGTATTTATGTTGGATCAGCGCCCGGTGTCCTCTATTCCATGCTGCCTTACGGAGTGCATTACGATCCGTTTACAGCATATCATCTTGCAGAAACCCTGCAGCTCCTTGGTTTTGCTGCCCTTGTATTCTTCCTGTTTAAGAAATACATGGAGCCTGTGGATCGTCTCTCTCTGGATCTGGACTGGATCTACCGCAAAGGAGGTCTGTTTTTCCTCTGGATTGCCAAGAATCCGTTACAGTGGTTTGATACTGCCTGGAGTGAAGTGTATCGTGTGGTGGGGTTACGCAGCCTGATGTCAACTTCTAAATTCTGGAGCTGGTTTGACTGGAATGCAATCGACGGCGTTGTCGATGGTCTTGCACGCACAGTCAGGGGAATCGGTGGTAGGCTGCGTGTTTTGCAGTTCGGCCAGATTCAGTACTCGTTATATTTTGCGGCATCATTTGCAGCCGTTATTCTGATAGCTTATATCCTCCTTCAACTTTCATAAAGGAATCGTAGGGAATGGACGCTTTACTTAATGTCAACGAGGGGTTTCCCCTGCTCAGTTTCCTGATTTTCTTCCCCCTGGCCGGGGCAGTGGTCCTGTTTTTCTTTTCCGGTGAAAAATTTGCCCGGCTGTGGACCCTTCTAATTACAACCCTTGAGGCGATCTTTTCAATACCGCTGCTCATAGGTTTTGACTCGGGTACGGCCAAGTATCAGTTTGCCGAGGCACATGCCTGGGTACCGCAGTGGAATATTAATTATATACTGGGCGTTGACGGCATATCTATCCTGCTGGTTATGTTAAGCACATTGATTATGCCTTTTTGTGTGCTTGCCTCCTGGAAATATATTCAGAAGCGTGTCACCCAGTTTATGTTCTGCCTGCTCATCATGCAGGTTTCCATGGTCGGCCTCTTCGTAGCCCTGGACTTTATCCTGTTCTGGGTCTTCTGGGAGTTTATGCTTATCCCCATGTACCTGCTCATCGCTGTCTGGGGCGGACCGCGCAAGGACTATGCATCGATTAAGTTCTTTTTGTACACCATGGCCGGTTCCGTCTTCCTGCTCGTTGCTATTCTGGCACTGTATGTGAAGAACGGCAGTTTTTTTATACCGGACATGATGTGGCAGAATTACTCAACAACTTTCCAGGTTCTTGTCTTTCTGGCGTTCTTTCTGGCCTTTGCCATCAAGGTTCCCATGTTCCCGCTTCATACCTGGCTGCCCGCAGCCCATGTTGAGGCGCCAACAGCGGGTTCGGTCATCCTGGCATCAGTACTGCTGAAGATGGGAACATACGGAATGTTGCGCTTCTGTATTCCCATTACTCCGGATGCGACTTTTATGCTGGCTCCATATATTCTCTGGCTGTCAATTGCGGGTATTATATACGGTGGTTTTACCGCACTTGCTCAAAGCGACATGAAGAAGCTGATTGCCTATTCCTCCGTCGGTCATATGGGCTTTGTCACCCTTGGTATCTTTGTCTTGAATACCCGCGGTATTGAAGGTTCTATTATCCAGATGATTAACCATGGTGTAACCACAGGCGCCCTGTTCCTCTGCGTGGGTATGATCTATGAGCGGACCCATAGTCGTGAACTGAGCGTTGCCCAGGGCTGTGGTAAGTTTATGCCCTGGTATGCAACATTTCTGGGACTTTTTTCACTGTCGTCTTTCGGCTTTCCGGGCACCAATTCATTTATCGGCGAGTTTTTGATCCTGGCAGGTACCTTTGAATACAGTAAAGGCCTTGCCCTTGCTGCCATACCCGGTGCTGTTCTTGCAGCTGCCTACATGCTGCGCATGCTGCAGAAGCTGCTCTACGGGACGGAGAACAACCCGGATCAATCCCATCTCAAGGATTTAAATATTCGAGAAATTACTGTCTTGGCCCCATTTGCTCTGTTTGTTTTCTGGATAGGCCTTGGACCGCAGCCATTTGTTGATTTAATACATACATCTGTAGCTAATCTTCTGGATCAACTGCACAACTGGCAGCAGGTACAGGGCGTAGCTCAGGTACTGCTCCAGTAAATTTGATGTTTGATGTTGTTAGTTAGAAGCTGAATGTTAAAATTTTGAATAACTAAGGAAAGGAATATCCAATGGCTATTCTACCCGAATTGGTACTTTTAACTGGAGCGCTTGCTTTTTTTGGTTTAAGCCTCAGTAAAGAGATTAATGATGTCCAGATAAACAATACAGCTATATTTCTCGGTATAGTCACGTTTATCTGCTCGTTGATCGGCTTGAATCAAAACACCTTGTTTTTCAGTGGTTGTTATCAGGTAGACCTTTTTTCACAGTTTTTTAAACTGATGATCAGCCTTGGCCTCGTGTTTGTCCTTATTGCCGGGCAGAATCTGAAAGGTATCGACAGGGCTGTTCGACCGGAATATTACATGTTCCTGTTCTTAAGTTGTCTGGGTTTGATGGCACTTGTCAGTGCCGTAGAATTAATTACCCTTTTTGTTTCGCTTGAACTTTCATCCTTTGCCCTGTACCTGATGGTTCCTATGCGAGATGACCAGACCGGCATCAGGGAACAGATGGAAGCAGGCATCAAATATATTCTTTTCGGTGTGCTGGCAACTGGATTCATGCTCTTTGGCATGAGCTATATTTTCGGACTGACCGGCACAACCTATATCAAGGATATTGTTCCTGGACTGCAACAGGTTGCTTCTCAACCCGCTGCTTTTTTTGCAGTCGTCATGGTCCTTTCCGCTTTCTTTTATAAACTTGCTATCTTTCCCATGCACTTCTGGGTACCTGATGTGTATGAGGGGGCTTCCAACGAAACAACCTGCTTTGTTGCAACCATTCCCAAACTTGGCGCTGTAGCTCTGCTGATTCGCTTTGTGATCATGGTCCCGGGAGATACACAGGTTCTCATCTATCTTATGATGGTTCTTGCCATATGTTCCATGTTCTACGGTAACCTGATAGCCCTGGTTCAGACTGATGTGAAACGTATGCTGGGATACTCCGGTATTGCCCATGCAGGTTTTATCCTGCTTGGCCTGCTGACAATGAATGCCAGCGGTTATGCCACGGCCATGTACTATATTTCAGGCTACGTGTTTATGAATATTGCCTGCTACACAGTACTTTACAACGTTTCTGTAACTGGAGAAAATCTGTCAATTACCGATTTAAACGGTTTGCACAAACGACAGCCCATGCTTGCCTTTCTGCTTGCTGTTGGCCTGTTTGCCCTTGCAGGAATTCCACCCATGGTCGGCTTTATGGGTGAGTTTTTACTCCTTGCCGGTGCCTTGAAGCAGGGCTACCTGATTCTTGTCATCCTGGCAGCCATTAATGCAGGTATTGCCATCTATTATTACCTCTGTGTTGTCAAGGCGGCTTTTACCGCTGATCCTGATGATAGAGCTGATGTTGAGATTAATGCAATAACAAAACTCGGTAGTGTCGCGCTTGTCTTGATTATTATTTTTATGGGTGCTTTCCCTGCTAAAATCATAGCCTTTGCAGATACTGCAGTGAAGACTATTATGTAAAACCTCTCTACATGCTTTTCCTTTGAACTAAAGCCCTGTCCGGATAGCCGGACAGGGCTTTAGCCCGCATATTTCATGAACACTTTGCTCATTTTAAGGTAACCTCTGTAAATCATATGATAAAATTGCGCATTATTCCCTACTTTAAATTTGCAAAGTGTTCACCGAAGGCAAGCCGATGCG
>JAYEKB010000344.1:0-2146 GCA_034660835.1 Thermodesulfobacteriota bacterium | reverse complement strand
GTTTGAAACTGTTGCCATGTTGAATCATTTTTATTCGGTGCTACCATTGTTGCCATTGTAATGATGACTCTCTTGAGTAGCGATTCGCTGAATGAACTGTACCTGTTTGTTGCTCAAATATTGCCGATTGATCCAGCCTTGGTAAATAAACATGCGACAGAAATTTCCAATACCGGCCATCTCATATCCTGTTTTATTCTGACTTGTTTTGGTTTCCTTGTTTTCAAAAAAAACTTTCTTTACGGTATCTTCAGCGTTGCCGGTCTGGCTGTTTTTAGTGAATTCCTGCAAAGTTTCTCGTCAACCAGGCAGGCCAACATGGAAGATATTATTCTCAGTTTCGCAGGAATTTTACTGGCTTCGACTGTGATTCTTTTCATAAAGAGTAATCTTTTCTTTGTTCGTTCCCACAATCAATGAATACCCTCTCTATCATAACCGCTACATTCAACGCCGAGGCTACGGTTCAGGATTGTTTATCCAGTGTGCAGAACCAGCAGGATGTGTCGGTTGAGCATATTATTGTTGACGGTGGATCAAAGGATCGTGGACTCGGGGACGGATGTGCCCGGGAATATCATGGCGCTGCGCAATCCATCAAGACAGATACTGCAGAGTTGTTTTTTTTGGGCAGCAGCCAGGAACTGCTGCCACATTGCAGGGCTGAAAGAGCGGCAGAGCAGGTGGATGTCGTAAAGCCAGATAAGCCTGTTTTCCTGTTGTTCGGTTTTGTGCTGGATGCGGTGGACGCAGGCAAGTAAGAGCGCGTGTTCCGGCCCCAGGGTGTCGGCGTTGTTGAGTTGGGGCACTTTGACTGCGCTGTGAGCCAGTTCGTCAAAGTCAAAGAGACGGGCAAACAGCTGGTTGTTGCTCAATCTCCAGTGCAGATCGAGGTTGTGACCGATGGAGGCGGGGCCGGTTTTGCAGCATGAAAACTCGTGACTGATGATCTCCCCGCTGACCGCGTTTGGCCGCTGGTATCCTCTTTCCTGGACAATAGACCAACCCTTTTCGGCAGAGGCTCTATCGGGAAAGAGCAGGTCCGTGTCGCAGCGGGGGCGAAAGGATGGCTCCGGGTAGAGGGTATAGCTGAGCGGGGCCCCTTTTATGAGCAGCAGCTCCTTAAGATCAAGAGTGATGTTATCCCTGGATTCGGCCAGGCGGAGTTTCATACGTAATCAGAAAACAGTTAGTCGTCAATTAATCTTACCAGGGGTCATTACCAGGGATCAAATCTTTATTCTTGACACTCTAAAGCGTAAATCTTCTTATTGAAGTCATTCTTGAAAGCACTGTTTATTTGATTGAGCGCATTGATTTCCAATGCCTCCGGTGGGGTGTGGCCATCTCAGGTTTTAGCAAGCCCTATGCCGTTTCCCTGTCCTGACTTGACATGTGCTCCAAAAGGAGTAAATTGTAAGTATGACAACACGAATACAAGCACGCATAGATGAGCCGCTCAAAGAAGAAGGTGAACGTATCCTGAAGCAACTGGGGATCTCCACCACCGAGCTTATCAGAATGACCTTTCGCCAACTGGTAATGAGGAAGGCCATACCCTTTGATGTTTCCATCCCCAATGCCGAAACATTGGAGGCCTTTGATGAAGCAAAGGATCCGCAGAAGCTCTCGCGTTACCGCAATGCAAAAGAGGCAATGGCTGACATGTGGCAAGACTGATACATGCGCCAACCCGAATTTACCAACCGCTTCAAAAAAGACCTCAAACGTCAGAAGAAACGCGGGAAAAATCCTGGCAAGCTTGAGCAGATCATCGACGAGATATGTGAAACCGGTACCGCCCCTGCCCAATGCTGACCGCACAACTTAAGCGGCAACTGGAGCGGATATGCAGAATGCCACATTGAACCGGACTGGCTTTTGATTTATACCGTACAGGCAGAGACGGTTACGTTTTATCGTACTGGTACACATTCGGATCTGTTTACCTGAGCACCTTCCCTTAATTTTCTTTTCCCTCTCTGAATCCGTGAATCAGGGGACATGATACTTATTGTACCTAACCCGGATAAACCGGAAAAGTAGGGTGTGATAAGCGTAGCGCATCCACCAGACAGGCTTTCGGTGGATGCGCTACGCTTATCACACCCTACGGATATTACTTGGTAAAATGAATTTTTTGCCA
>JAYEKB010000343.1:8258-9516 GCA_034660835.1 Thermodesulfobacteriota bacterium | reverse complement strand
ATGCGACCGCACCTGCTTTGTCGCTGCAGGAGCAGGCATAGGCAACTATCGGAGTCTGCGCTTACCTGCCTACTCCTGCGCTCAGTGCATCTGCAGCCGCCTCGACTTGTGAAATATGCGGGTTAGGCTGCCTTTTACGGCTGAACACCAACCGGGATAAACCGGAAATAAACGAATCATTGTTGGTCGTTCAACGTTCAACGTTCAATGTTCGATGTTGGATGTTCGACGTTCATCTTAAAAATATATCACCTAAAAAATGCTAACCATCAGTTACCCATGGATCTTTCTCCTCCTGCCTCTGCCTTTTGTCCTGCGCAAACTTGCAAGGCCATACCAGGAAGAGCGACCGGCAGTTCGGACACCTTTTTTTGATGAGCTGGTGGAAATGTCCGGGCAGGTTCCGGGCAGTGGATCCATTGTCCGTAAGCAGCCATTGCTGCGACAGATCATAACTGCTTTCTGTTGGATCTTGCTGGTGGCAGCTCTTGCCAGGCCGCAATGGATTGAACAACCAATAATTAAAGAAGTCCCTACCCGCGACCTTCTGCTTGCAGTGGATCTGTCCGGCTCTATGAACACCGAGGATTTCATCTCCAAAGATGGCAATAATATAACTCGATTGGCTGCCGTCAAAGAAGTGCTGGATGGTTTTCTGGAGCGCCGTAAAGGTGACAGGGTGGGGTTGATCTTTTTTGGTACTGCGCCTTTTATCCAGGCGCCGTTTACCGAAGACCTGGAACTTTGCCGCGAGCTGCTGGCAGAAGCACAGGTTGGGATGGCAGGGCCTAAGACCGCTTTTGGCGATACCATAGGGCTTGCCATTAATATGTTTAAAGAGAGTACGGTCAAAGACAAACTGCTCATCGTTCTCACAGATGGCAATGATACCAGTTCCAAGGTTGAGCCGGTTAAGGCCGCACAGATTGCCGGCGATAATGATATTGTCATCTATAGTGTTGCGGTGGGTGATCCTGAGGCTGTGGGGGAAGAGAAATTAGATGAAAAAACGCTTCAAAGTGTAGCCATAACAACGGATGGCTATTTTTTCAGGGCTGAGGACCGTACAGAACTTGAAAAAATATATGAAAAAATTGATGCGCTAAGCACCCATGAGATAGAAACCACGAGCTATCGGCCAAGGATTGATATGTATTATTGGCCGCTGGGATTGGCTATATTGTTTAGTTTGTTGATGCATGCGTTTCGGGTTTTTAAAAGGATGAACATCGAACGTCCAACATCGAACATCGAACAT
>JAYEKB010000343.1:1507-8158 GCA_034660835.1 Thermodesulfobacteriota bacterium | reverse complement strand
CATCGAACAAGAGCACGGCATCCGGTTGTTCGACGTTCGATGTTGGACGTTCAATGTTCGATGTTCGTCTTTTAAATCTTTTTATCAACAAAATGTTAACCACACTGACCAGCTTCCACTTCCTTCGCCCCTGGCTGCTAACCCTGCTCGTTCCGGCAGCAGTATTGCTGTGGTATGCGCTACGATCCCAGAACTCCAAACGGGGGATACAGGTCATCGCCAATCATCTGCTTGAGCACCTGCTGGTTGGAGAGAAAAAACAAGAAAAGATTCGTCCGCTGTATCTGCTGGCAGCATTCTGGTTCATTGGTATCATTGCCCTCGCCGGGCCATCCTGGCAAAAAGAACCTTCTCCTTTTACCGAAGATACGGCAGGGCTTGTCATTGCCCTGAAGGTTACCCCGACAATGCTTGCCCAGGATATCCAGCCATCACGACTGGAACGGGCCACCCAGAAAATCCATGATCTGCTTGAGCTGCGTCCTGGAGCCAAGACCGCACTCATTGCCTATGGCGGCAGCGCTCATTTAACCATGCCGCTCACTGTGGACCCAAATATCATCGATATGTTCAGCCAGGCTTTGACTCCGGAAATTATGCCGGAAGCAGGAGATGCTGCAGCTGAAGCCATCAAACTTGCTGCCTCTTTACTTTCCAAAGCAAATATCCCGGGATCTATTTTACTGATTGCAGACCAGATAGCAGGGGATCAGCTTGGACCGATGCAGAGCTTCCATAAAGAATCAGCTATTCCAGTTCATATATACGCAATTGCCGCCGACAAAGGTGTTACCGTTCCGCAGGCAAGCCCGCCTGCTCCAGCTCTTAATATGGATGACATGAAAAAAGCAGCGGCTGCCACGGGTGCCGGTCTGACCATCGTCTCTCCCGATGATCGTGATGTTCAAAAAATAGCTGATCGCATTAAAACCAGCCTTTCAGCTGCAAAGCAGAACCAGGGCGATCGCTGGCAGGACGGGGGATATTGGTTGTTGCCCGTGCTGCTTGTGTTGGCACTTTTTTTCTTCAGGCGCGGCTGGATTGTTGTTTATGAATAATCTGTATACATATATACGCGCACCAATACTGGTGCTGATTATTTCATCATTTATGCTTGCGCTCTTTAGCGTCAACTGGTCACTGAGTGATCTTTTTCTCACTCCGGATCAGCAGGGACGACTGTTGATGGCCAAAGATGACTTCACAGCAGCAGCTAAGTCCTTTGAAGAACCAATGCAGCGGGGAACGGCTTTGTATCGAAGCGGTGACTTCAAGGCTGCCGCTGCCGCCTTTGGCAGAGATGATTCTGTGGAGGCACTTTATAACCGTTCAAATTCTCAGCTGATGTCAGGGAAATACGATGCTGCCATTGCAGGCTATGAAAAAGCGCTCTCCTTAAAACCTGACTGGCTGGTCGCAGAAGAGAACCTTGCCCTGGCCCGGGCTCGAAAAGAGAAGATGGCTCCACCAGACGATGATGCCGGTGGTACAGGAGGACAGCTTGAGGCTGATGAAATCGTCTTTGACAAGAGGGCGGCAAGCGCTTCCAGCGAACAGACAGAGACAATCCAGGGCGGTGATCAGGTATCTGATCAGGAAATGCGTGCTATGTGGCTGCGGCGCGTGCAGACTAAACCGGCAGATTTCCTGCGGGCCAAGTTCTCCTATCAGTATGTGATGGTCCGGGAGGCGGCTGAAACAAAATGACTGTTATACGGACTCTCATGGTAATCGTTTTTTTGTGTCTGATGTATGCCACTGTTTCTTTTGCAGAGACAAGTCCTGCCTTTATCAGGCAAGAACTGAAAAAAACTGAAAAAATCTGGCCTGGACAGCGGCAAACACTCTCTATAAAGCTCTACACCAGCACATCTTTTTCCGGATCAACCCGTTTTGAACTGCCTGAGGTATCGGGTATGCTCATCATGGAAAGTGAAGATCGGCCTCTGCTCGGCACCGAAAAGATTGATGGCGGTTCCTATATCTTCAAACAACATGAAATCACCCTGTTTCCTCTACGTGCAGGCAGTTTAACAGTGCCGCCCTTTACTGTGGAATTTGGTTTCCGCGGGCCGGAAAACAAGGTTGCCCAGCAGAGTTTCACCACCAGTGAACTGCAATTTACCGTCGAAAAAATCCCCGGTACTGACCCTCAGAGACCTGTGATTACAACCACCAATCTCCACGTTGACGACCACTGGCAACCGGTTCCCGGCAAGGCCAAAGTAGGTGATGCCTTTACCAGGACAATAACCATGACTGGTGTTGATCTCCCCGGCATGGCCTTCCCGCCTCTGAATGTGCAGAAGATTGAAGGGGTGGGGCTGTACACAAAGCAGCCACAGGTGGCAGATCAAATGCAGCGGGGGGAATTTACCGGAAAACGAATTGAGACAATCAGTTATGTATGTGAGCAGCAAGGGACCTTCACTGTTCCTGAAGCGCAAATTCAGTGGTGGAATCCAAAGACAGAGTCCCTGCAGAATATTACATTAGAGACTGTAGAATTGAAAGTGGCTGCAAATTCCCTCCTGCAGAAAGAAAGTCCGATGGAGAGCAATATTTCCAGGGATGCCCGGTTTCCCTGGAAATGGGTGGTGCTGATTCTTCTTTTCTCCGCTCTTGCAGTGGCAGCTTTTATTTGGCAGCGCCGTACAATGAAGCAGCAGAGCTCACAGGTGAAGGATATAGAAAAAGAGCTTTTTAAAGAATTTGAAAAGGTATCAGTCTCTCACGATGCGGCAGCTACCATGCAGGCTCTCTGCCACTGGCTTGATTACAGTGAACTTACCGGTAGTTCCGGTAGCCTTGCACGCTTCATCGAACTGGCCGATGATTCAGAACTTACCATACAGATAGAAGCTCTTGAAACAACACTGTATGCAACCGGGCAGAAACAACATTGGTCTGGTGACAAGCTCTACAGTTCAGTTCAGCGGGCCAGAAAAAAACTGAAACAGTACAAACCACTTGGTGTGCAGCATAGTCTGCCACCATTGAACCCCTAAAAAACGAACGTTTAATCACCACGCAAGGAGAAAAAATGACTAACATAACTGACCGAATCATCTCTCTATTTTCTTGTCTGCTGTTCCTTTTGTTGACAACGTCTGCCTTGGCAACAACCGACCCCTTACCTTCCTGGCACGAAGGACCGAGCAAGAAGGCCATCACTGCATTTGTAGGAGCAGTGACAGACAAATCCAGTCCCGATTTTGTTAAGCCGTCGGAACGTATTGCGGTCTTTGATAACGACGGTACCCTCTGGTCGGAGCAACCTGCCTATTTTCAACTGTTTTTTGCCATGGATCGGGTGAAGGCAATGGCCACAGACCACCCTGAATGGAAGAGTCAACAACCCTTTCAGGCAGTCCTTGAAGGGGACATGAAGGCTCTTGCCGCATCCGGCAAAAAGGGGCTGATAGAGTTGGTGATGACCACCCATGCCGGCATGACAGCCGATGAATTTACAACCATCGTAAAAAATTGGCTGCAAACCGCAAAGCATCCTACCTTGAAAAAACCGTACACCGACCTGGTCTTCAAGCCTATGCTTGAGCTGCTTGATTACCTGCGGGCAAACGATTTCAAAACTTTTATCGTATCCGGCGGCGGTATTGAATTTATGCGTCCCTGGGTTGAGGGGGTCTATGGGATTCCGCCTGAGCAGGTAGTGGGCAGTTCCATTGTCTCCAAATTTGAGATGCGGGACGGCAAACCGGTACTCATCCGGGAAGCAAAACTCAATTTTATTGATGACAAGGAAGGGAAGCCGGTGGGAATCAACCAGCATATCGGCCGCCGTCCGATTTTTGCTTTTGGCAATTCCGACGGTGATTTACAAATGCTGCAATGGACGACCCTGGCCGGTGAGGGCAAACGCTTTGCCGGTATTGTTCACCATACAGACGGAGAACGTGAATTTGCCTATGATCGTGATTCCCACATGGGTCGTCTTGACAAGGCATTGGTCGAGGCAAAGGCCAATGGCTGGACTGTTGTGGATATGAAAAAAGAGTGGAATGTGATTTATCCCTGATCCTGTGCGACTGGAACAACAGACGATTGAAAGAGGAATGTTTCTGTTGTTTCCAGTCAATATTTTTGCTTGAGAACAATTAGTTACCGTTATATCGGCAACAAAAGAGGGGACACATGTGCTGATCACTCAGGTGCTCAGCGCATCTGCAGCCACCTCGACTTGTGAAATATACGGGCTATGTGACATGTCTTTCATTCCTTTGATGATGTCCTGGAAGGACGTCCCCTGGCAGTTCAATATGCGAATTGGGTGACTTGGCCCCGTATATGGTGATCCCCTTATAAGTGAGAAACTGTTGACTTTCAACGTATTGTACGGTAGTAGTCATTCCTTTTATCAGAAGCATATATTTATGTAAATCGACTTAACCGTTATTCTATCACGTAAAATAATCGCTGTCGATTTGTACTCTTTACTATTTACTTAATTATCAAGGACATTTCCATGAAGTTACGATTTCCATTTATACTTACCATCACCATTGCTGCATTACTGGCGACCTCTACACTGGTTTTTACTGCCGAGGAAAGCGCAGATAAACCAACCGCCAAGACAACGGCCAATCCGGACATCCCGTCTGATGAACTTGCCTTGATGCTTAATCCTTTTACCAAAGCGGAGTTGTTGATCGAGGCCGACGGCTGGCAGGAACTGGTACGGGAAAAGGCGGTAGAAATTTCCTTAGCTGAGATAGCAGTAAAACGCCAGTCCAAAGAGATCGCCAAGACCAAGGAGATCCAGAGCCAGGCTGAAGATGCGAAAGAGGATCTCCAACAGGTTAAAGACAAGACCAAAGAAGCCGAGAAATCCGGTGACACCACAACCATGCAGGATGCCGAAAAGGCCGCACAGGGAGCTCAGGAAAAGATTGCATCATTGCGTCAGACCGTTACTGAGGCTGCTGACGCTGCTGACAAGACGGCTGAAATGCAGGACAAGATGTCTGATGCAACCAAGCAGGGTATTGAAGATACCGTTGCCGCTGCCGACAAGGCCCATGATGCCGTGCAAAAGGTTGAGGGTCTGGTCGAAGGTGCAGAAAGCATGGGTGTGGGTGAGATCAAAAAGGCAGCAGCAAAGGCTCACGTGGTATCCACCGATGCCCAAAAGGCTGCGGATCAGGTCAGTCAGAATGCAGAATTAACAGCTGTAGCCCTTGAAGCCGACAGGAAAAACGTCCTGAAAGATACTGCAAAGGCAATGGAAGACGCCAGAGCAGAGAAAAAAGATGAAAAAATTGACACGCTTGAAATGGTCAACAGCCTGCGTCTGGAGCGCACCAGGCTGGTCGACAATTTTCGCACCACAGTCGATGAACTTGCGAGCAGAACCGATAAAGAGGACAGTAAGACCCTGGCAGTAATAAAAGATTATCGGCTCTACATTACATCTGTAAGTGGTATCAATCTCGATCTGGCCGATACCACCTCATCCTGGCTTGCAATCAAGGGGTGGATCACCTCTGAAGAGGGAGGGTTGCGTTGGGCAAAGAACCTTGCCGTTTTCTTCGGCATTCTGTTTGGAGCCTGGTTCCTTGCACGTTTTCTCAGCTGGTTGATGCACAGGGCTATGACCAAAGTTCAACTGCCGCGACTGTTAGAGCAGTTCCTGGTTAAGGCCGTCCGCTGGATTGTGATGATTGCCGGTATTATCGTGGCTCTGACCGCGCTGGAGGTCTCTGTTGCGCCTCTTCTTGCCATGGTTGGTGCTGCCAGTTTTATTCTTGCCTTTGCGCTCAGGGACTCATTAAGTAACTTTGCCAGTGGGTTGATGATCCTGTTCTTCCGGCCTTTCGATATTGGTGATCTCGTCGAAATAGGTGGTGTTACCGGCAAGGTCCTTTCGTTAAATCTTGTTGCGACAACGATCAGAACGGCAGACAACAAGGAAATAATAGTTCCCAACAATACCGTCTTCAGCAATGTTATTATCAATTCCACCAGTGTCGATACTCGGCGTGTCGACATGGAATTCGGTATCGGCTATGATGACGACATCGATCAGACTTTGTCGATTCTCAATGACATCGTGACCAGCCATCCTCTGGTGCTGAAAAATCCGGAACCAACGATTAAAGTACATACGCTGGCCGATTCTTCGGTCAACTTTATCTGTCGACCCTGGACCAAGAGCAGCGATTACTGGGAGGTGTACTGGGACGTTACCAGGGATGTCAAAAAACGTTTTGATGCTGACGGGGTCGGTATGCCCTATCCGCAACAGGATGTACATCTGTTCGTTAAAGATGCTGAAGCAATGAAAGCATGAATAGATCCCTCACTCTTGCTCTAACTCCCGGCAGGTATCAATGACATAATTTTGAAAAACCTGCACAGCCGGTGACAGAGAATAGCGTTTCAGGCTGACGAGTTCATACTGTGTTACCAGTTCCGGGTTCTGCAGGGGCAGGAGGTGGAGTATCCCCTCTTCAAGACCTCTTTGAAAGATGGGATGAATACCGATCCCCACCGCGTCGCATCGCATAATTGTCTCGGCCAGCAGATGATACGGGGCCTCGATAAGACCCTTTGGAAACTCATCCATTGTTGTGAAATCCAGTCCGCTTAAGCGGGCCAATGCCCGGGTGATGGACCTGGGCAGTTTGGGGG
>JAYEKB010000343.1:0-1407 GCA_034660835.1 Thermodesulfobacteriota bacterium | reverse complement strand
ATAATTGTCTCGGCCAGCAGATGATACGGGGCCTCGATAAGACCCTTTGGAAACTCATCCATTGTTGTGAAATCCAGTCCGCTTAAGCGGGCCAATGCCCGGGTGATGGACCTGGGCAGTTTGGGGGTTGCAACGGGGTAGTCAAAAATATCCCGGAAGCTTACCTTTTCGTGTCCTGCCAGGGGATGTCCAGGTCGACAGACAAAACAGGCAGTATAGCGCGGAAGAGCAATAATATCGAGCTCATCAGGATTGGTCACAAACCTGGTATCGCAGACCAGGATATCCAGCTCACCATTATTTAATCCTTCCAGGAGAGCAGGCACCCATTCAACCTTTGTCCGAACTGTGAACCCCGGATAATCCGCTGCCAGGCAGCCCAGGGTTCTGCCAAGCAGGACCTCTGCCGCGAGGGGCCCGATACCTATACGAATGAGACCGCTTTCCAGGTCTGCCAGCATCTTCAGTTCCCGCTCCAGACGCTCTGAATCCTGGAGAATAGATCGGCCCAGTTCCAGGGCCCGCCTGCCGAATGCGGTGGGACTCACCTCACGCACATTTCGGTTAAAGAGCTTGTAGCCAAGCTGGTCTTCAAGCAGTCGAATAGACTGGCTCAGGCCCGGCTGGGAGATATTGAGTTCTTTGGCTGCCCGGGCAAAGTTGCGATGCCTGTACAGGGCTTCTATCTGCTGGTGGTGTCGTATATCAAGTTTCATAAGCGTATCTTATCAAGTCGATAATATATTGTCATTGGATTTTATTAACATGTTATGTGATAATAATTTTTCCTGAATTTCCGGTTCAGAGTTTTTCCGATATGGTGTCGGAAAGTTGTTTTATTTCAATAAATTATATGGGTGGGGTCGTATGAAAAAAAATGTAATGGCTGCTGCTCTTTTCCTGGGAATCTGTGGGGTTGTTGCCACAACTGCAGTACTGGCGGAAGCGGCAGATGAGAAAAAACCAAACATTCTCGTTATCTGGGGTGATTTGAGGAGTATGGAGCCAGATATGGAACCCGTGGCGTTGTTCATTCCTTTGCATCCGACACGAATGATCCGACCGAAGACCCACGTTTTGGGCATGTCGGTAAACAGACGATTAAAGACACCGGCCCACTCACCCAGGAGCGGATGAAAATGTTCGATGAAAAGTTTACCACCCTTGCCGCAGCCGCCGGTGTACCTGACGTAGCAGAAAAGATGAAGGTTGAGAAGAAACAGTATATCGACGGGGTGAACAATCTTGATTATTGGACCGGCAAGTCAGCTGAATCCAAGCGTAATCATATCTTTCACTACTATGAATCCAAGCTGACCGCTCTGCGCATGGGCCCGTGGAAATTTCATTTCTCCACCAAGGAAGATTACTATGCCAATGTCATTCCCCGGACGGTTCCATTAATAT
>JAYEKB010000342.1:0-9541 GCA_034660835.1 Thermodesulfobacteriota bacterium | reverse complement strand
GCTTATTTCAGGAAACGGTTGTTTCAGGTATGGTGCAAGGAAACTGCGTAACAGTATAGCCCGGAGCGAATAACTGCCTTTGATGCGTTGCTGTTTAACCGCAAGTGTTGTGTTCAGAAATTCCTGTTCTTTCGTACGGCCGGTGAGGGTCAGGTTGAGAAGCTGCTTTATCGGGTTGCCGCCCGCCAGGAGATGAAGGTGATGCTCTTTATTGTCGTGTAAAGAGATTTCTGCCTGGATTGTCGAGTTGTTCTGTAAAGGAAGCGGCATTGAAAAACTGCCATCTAATGTGCCGTCAATTTTTGGAAATTCCGGCAGGTCGGTAACCTGCTGCAACAGATCCCGAACCGGACTCAATTGCAGATCAACTGTGCCGGACCAAACATCCGGTTGCAGCGCAAGCCTGGCCTGTACGATTTCTGCACCGTGTTGTAGGCCGATAATGTCGGCTGTATAATGATCTGCATCAGGACTATGCAGGTTCACAGTCAGTTCCGTATTCGCAGCAGGATACAGGGTGATTGTTGTAAAAATGGCCGTACCCTTGATGGTTGTGTCTACCTGTATAACCTTGTCTGTGATTTGCGGCGGCAGATTTCCATAAAACTTCAATCGTTCAATTATTAATGCATGCAGGGGCAGGCGCGAGCGTAGATCATCTTTGAGTATAACTATCTTTTCCGGCAGACGTAGCGGTGTCCCCGATTTTTTGGGAGTACCGGTTCGGTGAACCTCCATTTCCTTGATCCGGACCTGATCACATTTACCTGTTGTCAGCAGTTGCTGCAGAGTATATTGAAGCGAAATTCCGGTAAGGGTAACAGGGAGTTTTTCTCCAGTCGGCAGCTTGAAGGTCGCGGCCAGCACATCAAGATGTGCCTGTTTAAAGCTGATATCTGAGAAATGGACGGTAATGTCATCTGCCCCGGCCTTATGCAGGGCAAAGGCTGCAAGCCGATCCAACAGGAAGGAACGGGCTGTAAACAGGGTTATGGCAAGAACCAGCAGTAAAAAAAGAGTTGTTGTAACGATGCGCATGGAATGATGGTTTACGTATGCAGGGTATTGGGTATATGATTCGTACGCCTGATATGAATTGACGCATTGAAGGCTTGAGCGGAAAGAGCCGCGCCTCGTGATTCCTACCGTTTTTTAACCGTAAACCGTAAACCGTAAACCGTAAACCGCAATATGGATATGTAGCAAGAAATTATAAACCTGCTGGACAGGGGCAGGACAGGCGTACTCGCCACCCTGGTGACCCGGGCCGGTTCCGGTGCCAGATCGGTGGGGACCAAAATGATGATATCGGGGCACAAACTCCGCAGGAAATCGGAGTGAGTATCGTTGCTCAGCTTATCGCATTGTTTCGGGAATCGACAGTGGTCCAGCCGGAGTCTGAACCGGGATCAATGTCTTTGTAGATGTATTAACAGGTTGTATTCTTGCGTAGCTGATATAGGACAGCGCTGCATAGGCAACCAGCCAGAGGATGATAAACCACAGGCAGCGGTTCCGGGCTTTACTCTCAACGGGCAGCAGGAGCAGGGCGCAGATGATGGTGGCCGGGACAAAGACCCCGGCCCAGAAGGCGGGGATATAGCGGAGCAACTCCTGCAGTCCTAAAAAAAACCAGGGACCGGCAATATGGAGCAGGCCTATGCGATCGGGTTCCATGGGAGTTGTCAGGACAACAGACATGACCACAATGATCAGGGTCAGAGGAATATGGTTGCGCCATAGGGCAGTATAGCGTCTGAGATGGGGCCATACGCAAAATCCGCCCAGCACCATCAACCCGATCAAATGGTTGCTGTACACCTTTTTCATGCCTCCGGCGCTGATGTCAAAGAGAATATGATTTAACGATTCTCCTATAAGCGGCATGGACAGGGTGATATGTTCGGCAATGGCACCGGCTGCCTCGCCGGTGGCATCACCACGCAGGACATAGCCGGTAAAGAGCAGCAGCAGTCCAACCGGCACACTTGCACTTAGTCGTATCCAGGCGGATCGTGTGAACGAGTAGTCGTTTTTCCAGAGGATGACGGCCAGATGACAGAGCAGGAGCAGGAAAAATGCCTGGCTGGAGTAGTAGTGCAGAGCGCGCCAGAAGCAACCGAACGGCACGATCAGTTCAATAGTTGCCGTGGAGTAAAAGGGGTCATGTGCATTGTACTGCAGTCCAATCACAATGCCGGACAGCACGGAGATGTAGAGGCTTACCAGGGCATGGCCGCCCCAGTGCATGGCAAGCAACCTGTTTTTTATTCCTGTCCCGCCCGGCTTGTCGGCAGTCTCCATCAAAGCGTCACCATGTAACCGGTTATCTGGCCGGCTTCATCGGCCTGAATCTCCACTGGAAAGGTAGGCAGGTCTTTTTTTGCCGGTCCTGAGATCAATGTGCCTTCAGGTGTAAATCTGCTCTGATGGCAGGGGCATTCGATAACCTGTTTATCCTCTAAAAAGTTAACCCGGCAGCCGAGGTGGGTGCAGGTTCGTGAAATCGCTCTGGGCGCGTCGTTGCCGGCAAAGAGGATGAAATCCCGTTCCGCATGGAAACCGCTTACAGGCAGCGGTGCCGCTACCTTTACATAGCGGGGTTTAGGCTTGATGGTAAAGCCGAGAAAACGGAGCAGGGGATACACCAGGACCGCACTTATCAGCCCAGTCGTCCACTTGATTAGTCTGGTCAGAAAGGCACGCCGGTTTTCCCGTTTATTTTCCCCTTTTTCGTCCGCAGCCATTATCTATTTGTTGAACTTCTTTTTCAAAGCGGCCTGGACATGGGCCGGAACCACATCATCCACATTGCCGCCATGCCTGGCTGCATCCTTGATAATGGTAGAGCTGATATAGATCCAGCGGAAGCCGGTCATCAGAAAAATCGTTTCCACCCTGCGTTCGAGTTTCCGGTTCATCAGAGCTAACTGGAACTCATAGTCAAAGTCTGAAACAGCCCGCAGGCCACGGACAATGGTGCAGGCTTTTTTTCTCATGGCATAATCAACAATCAGGCCGCTGGTGGTATCCACCTCGATTCGGTTATTGTCAGGGCCGAAACAGGTGTTGATCATATCAATCCGTTCCTGCAGGGTAAAAAGTGGAGTTTTCTCGGAGTTTATGGCAATGGCGATCACAATCCGATCAAAGAGGCACAGCGCCCGCTCGATGATGTCAATATGACCGTTGGTAATCGGGTCAAAGGTGCCGGGATAGATGGCAATGGTTTGGGGGCTGTCTTGTCTGCAACCGGATTTTGGCGATGGGTTTTGAGGCATGGCGAAGTGTTGTATCAGTGTGTTAATATATTTTTTTTGTTTTACGTAGCAGAAAATAAATTCGAAATTCGAATACCGAAATCCGAAACAAATTCTAAACCCGAAAATCTAAACGTCTAAAACAGAAACTACACAGGAACAGGATATTTGGAGCCGTTTTGATCATTTATTTTTTTGTCATTCGGGATTGTCTCGGAGTCTCGCCAGCTCGCTTACCGGAATTTCGTGCTTCTAATTTCGTATTTTCCAATTTATCCGGGTTAAGTTAACTGCGTTAGCCTACAGGAGTTGGCTCCTGCTGGAAGACAGCCCTGTCTATAGAACCAGAGTCCGGTTTCACCATATTGGCGTTGATCGATCAATTCCAGGCTGCCGCACTTTTTCGGTAGTTGTTCATTCTTTCGTTCTTCAACAATGACAAGTCCCCGGTTCTGCACAATGCCTGCTTTTTCTACCATCTGCAGGGTCTTTTGTGCCAGTGTTTTTTCATAGGGAGGATCGAGAAAGACAAGATCAAAGAGCAGCTCAGGCGGCAGCTTGTTTTTGAGTCGTGTAAAAGTGTCGGACCGGGTGAGATTTAACTGGAACAGTAAGGCCCCG
The DNA here is from genome assembly GCA_034660835.1 of Thermodesulfobacteriota bacterium. Taxonomy (GTDB): domain Bacteria; phylum Desulfobacterota; class Desulfobulbia; order Desulfobulbales; family Desulfobulbaceae; genus Desulfobulbus_C. The sequence continues at coordinate 5,660 of JAYEKB010000342.1, read as the reverse complement.
GGAGAGGAAAAACAATGGCACAGGTTGGCATGAATGAGTTCAAGTGCCTGCCTGGCCTGATCAACAAAGACGGCCAGCTTCGCTCCCCGGCTCAGTGCTTCGATGCCCAGGGTGCCGGTGCCTGCGTACAGATCCAGTACCATGCTGTTGGAAATTTCCGAAGCCAGGATGTTGAACAGGGCTTCCCGTGTCCGGTCGCTGGTTGGACGTATGGTCCTGTTGCCGGATTTCGGGCTGAAAAGGTTATGCCCTCTGGCAGTACCACCGGTGATTCGCACGTTTTCTGAATGTAGATGAAAAAGTATACGGGTTGCCGGGCATCACTGCCTGCCCGAGCATTTCAGTCCAGTTGTTTTTTCTCAGGCAGTATTTTCGCTTTCTTGCTTTTTTTACTTTTCCTGCCGGCATTCACTGCATACAGATCCAGAAGCGGGCCGGACAGAACATAGAGCAGAGCCGCTGCAAACAGGGTGATCGGGGGTTCAGTGGCCAGCAGGATGAGAAGAAGGATCATGCCGACAACGACCTGAAACCGCTTTTCAGGGGGTATCTTGGTCTTTTTAAAGCTCAGGTAACGATGGCTGGAAACCATCAGGTACGAGAGGAGGTATACCAGCAGCAGGATGGTGATGTGTTTAACTGTATCAGTGGCACCAAGAAAGCGGCAAAACATGACCATGGTGGCAATGGCACAGGCAGCAGCCGGGCAGGGCAGGCCGATAAAGTCATGGTGCTTTTTATCGGTTTCCTCGGCCATGGAGTTAAAGCGGGCCAGGCGCAGGGCTGTAGTGGCAACGTAAAGAAATGCAGCCAGCCAGCCGTAACGTCCATACGGGGTCAGAGCCCAGAGGTAGGCAAGCAGGGCCGGAGCCACGCCAAAGGAAACCAGGTCGCACAGGGAGTCCAGCTCCATTCCGAACTTGGAGGTGGAGTGGGTCATACGGGCAACCCTGCCGTCCAGGCCGTCAAAGACGCCGGCAACAAGAATGGCCACTGCTGCAGGGAAAAAGTTGCCGTTAATGGAAGCAACAATTGAATAGAAACCGCTGAACAGGCTGGTACAGGTCAGCATGCAGGGCAAAGGGTAAAACCGATTGGAATGTTCTGTTTCCATGGATCACTCGCAGAAAGGAATTAAATGGAAGACTCTCTCCATTCAAATTCATAGTGATGGAATCGTAAAAATTCAAATTTTCGCTATCCCGTCATTTCCGCGCAGGCGGGATTGACGGTGCAAGGGACTTTTTACGAGACTATCAATAGTATTTATTAAGTTATTATACGCTCAGGATGGGGAGTTATGCAACAAAATAAAGGAAAGGCAGTGAGTTAAGGAGGTTATTGGCGCATGCGGCCAAGGATAGTCTCGCCTGCCTTCACCTTTTGTCCTTTCTTCACTTCAACATCTGTTCCGGGGGGCAGGTACAGGTCAACCCGGGATCCAAAACGGATAAGTCCGTAGCGTTGGCCGGCTTTAACCCGGTCTCCGGTTTCCGCCCAGGAGAGGATTCGGCGGGCTATGAGTCCGGCTACCTGGACCACACCGTATTGCTGTCCCGAAGGGGTGGCAATGATCATGGCACAGTACTCATTGTGCAGGGCGGCCTTATCTTTATCAGCAGAATAAAATTTGCCCGGTTTGAACAGGATACGTTCTACAGTACCGGGATAGGGTATCCGGTTGACATGGACGTTAAAGATGTTCATGAAGATGGAAATTTTGATAACCTGTTGCTGCAGGAATCGGTCGTCAAAGATCTCGTCAACGAGGATCACCTTGCCGTCTGCCGGTGAGATGATTGCCTCCTTGTCTTCGGGCTGTATCCGCAATGGGTCGCGGAAAAACCAGGTAACAAAACCGGTAGTCAGCAACCCTGCAAGGACGACAATCTGGTAGCCAAGGATACTGCAGATAAGGGTAATAAACCCGCAGAAGAGGATGAAGGGGAACCCCTCTTTCGCTATGGGAAACTCAGGATTTTTCATACAGTATTCAGATCAACCTTTGACGACAAAAGAAAGAGGCATAGCCCCGTTCGGCCATGCCTCATCTCATGTCAGCTGTTCACCGGATGACCGGTGTTTATTTTTTTGGGGCCCGTGCCATGGCAATGGTACCGGTACGGATGATTTCTTTAATGCCGATGGGCCGCAGGATATCAACTACGGCCTTGATCTTGGATTCCGAGCCGGTGATCTCTACGGAGTAGGAATTAGGGCTTACATCCACAACCTTGCCGCGGAAGATGTCAATAACACGCAGGACCTCTGCCCGGGTGGTGGCTTCGGCCTTGACCCGGATAAGCACCAGCTCGCGTTCAACAAATTCCCCTTCACTGACATCGCTTACCTTAACGACATCGATCAGTTTGTGCAGCTGTTTGGTGATCTGTTCAATGATAGTATCATCGCCATAGGTTACCAGGGTCAGGCAGGATACCTTGGAGTCCAGGGTTTCTGCCACGCAGAGGCTCTCAATATTAAAGCCCCGGCCACTGAAAAGACCTGTCACCCGGGAAAGTGCACCCGGTTTGTTTTGCAGTAAAATGGATAGAGTGTGTTTCATTAGTCTGGTCCTGTTCGGTATTAGGTTGGTTAGGCTATAGGCTGAAGGGGTACTATGTTCTGTTTTTACCTTCAGCCTAATCAGCTACAGCCTGTAGTCTGCAGTTTAAACGAGCAACATTTCAGTGGTGGCCTTACCGGCCGGAACCATCGGGAAAACACCCTCTTCACGGCTGATGGAAAAGTCCATGATCACGAGATTATCCGTTGCCAGGGCCTCTTTGATCACCGGTTCGACCTCGTCCTTGGTCTTGGCCCGCAGGCCGACCGCACCGTATGCTTTTGCAAGTTCGACAAAGTCGGGCGTAACTTCCATGACGGTTGCCGAATAGCGGCGGTTGTAAAAAAGTTCCTGCCACTGGCGAACCATGCCGAGATAGTTGTTGTTGAGAATGGCAACTTTGACAGGAGCGCCATACTGCTTGGCCGTGGCGAGTTCCTGGATGTTCATCTGGATGGAACCGTCACCGGCAACATCAATAACTGTTTTATCAGGAAAGGCCATTTTTGCACCGATTGCTGCAGGCAAACCGTAACCCATGGTACCCAGACCGCCCGAAGTAAGCAGGGTCCGCGGCGCATTAAACTTGTAAAACTGTGCTGCCCACATCTGATTCTGACCGACCTCGGTGGTGATAATGGCATCACCGCCGGTCAGTTTGTCTAACGTTTCAATAACGTATTGCGGTTTAATGATGTCGCCTTCTTCCAGGTAGGAAAGCGGGTGTTTGTCGTTCCACTCATTGACTTGCTCAAGCCAGGGCTGGTGCTTTTCGGTAATAGCAGCAGTATCATAGTCATTGCTGTTGTCAAACCAGGAGTTCATGGCTTGCAGGGCTTGTTTGCAATCTGCGACAATGGGAATATCCACCTCAACGTTTTTGGAAATCGAAGTCGGGTCTATATCGATATGGATGATTTTGGCATGGGGTGCAAAAGCGTCCAAACGGCCGGTGACCCGGTCGTCGAAACGGGCACCGACAGCGATCAGCAGATCACTTTTGGCCACCATCATGTTGGAGGCATAGGAACCATGCATGCCTAACATGCCCATGGACAGCGAATTGCTGCCCGGAAAGCCGCCAAGCCCCATAAGGGTCATGGTGACCGGGGTTTGAGTTTTTTCCGCCAGCTCTGTCAGTTCTTTGCTTGCATTGGCCAGAATAACCCCGCCGCCGACGTAAAGCACAGGGCGTTTTGCCCTTAAAAATGCTTTGCAGGCCTTGGCAATTTGGCCCGGATGCGGCTCCAGGTTGGGCTGATAGGTCTTCATGCGGATAGGTTTCTTTTCCGGAAAATTCATCTTGGAGGCAACAACGTCTTTGGGCAGGTCAATGAGGATCGGACCGGGACGACCGGATGCAGCGAGATAGAAAGCCTCGCGAATGGTGGAAATCAGTTCGTTCGGATCACTGACCAGGTAGTTGTGCTTGGTACAGGGACGGGTTATGCCGACAATATCGACTTCCTGGAATGCATCGTTGCCGATAAGCGCTCTTGGTACCTGACCGGTAAAGATGACCAGGGGGATAGAATCACAATAGGCGGTTGCAATGGCGGTTACACCGTTGGTGGCCCCTGGACCGGAGGTGAGCAAGGCAACACCGACCTTGCCGGTGGCACGAGCATAACCGTCTGCGGCATGGACGGCTCCCTGTTCATGGCGAACCAGTAAATGCTTGATGTCGGAATCCATCAGCTCGTCGTACAGATCAATGACTGCACCGCCCGGGAAACCAAAAATGGTATCAATTCCTTCTTCCTGCAGGCACTTTATGATCGCCTGTGATCCTGTGATTTTGCTCATCGGATATTCCTTTTTTTGGTTTGACGCCCGGCTTACCCCGTGCGCTGAATCAATAATTTGTCTTGTATCATTTGAGAATAACTACAGAGTATATAATTCTTGAAAACCGCTGTCAAGGATGAAACAGGGAAAAATGGCTACCGTTAGGAATCTTTACTATTTAATCACAGGGAAACCAATCCTTTTGCAATTACGATAACGAGGAAGTATATTTTCCATGTCATCGTATTGTTGCCATAAATCTGCATTAACATTCAGGCTGTTTTGCTCTCCCGCAGCATTTTATCTGCGCTGAGGCTTGCAAACATGGAAAGAATAACATAAGCAAGAAAAAAATAGAGCCCCACTTGGACCTCGGCCCGGCTCATCTCACCTTTTCCGGCCGAAAGATATACCAGAAAAGTAGCTACGACAAAAACATCCGCCATAGACCATTTCCCCAGTATTTTAAAGAAGTGGACAACGGCATGTGCTGAACTGTTTCTGATAAACAGTGCGATGAAGAGCATAGCAAAGGTTTTGAGCAGGGGGAAAATAATCGAAAAAAGCAGTAGTGCACCTCCCACAACATAATCACTGTTTTCAAAGAGCTTGGCAATAGATCCCAGTACTCCTTTGGACTCCATCATCAAGACAACATCGCCGAGATACTGTACCTCTTTATGGATACTCATCCTCATAATAGGGCTGAAGAGTCCGATTGCCAGTGCGATCAGTCCACTCAGACTCAATACGATGGTAAATTCCTGGAGTGTCATTACAAAATAGAGCAGTAGTACCAAGCCAACTACACCGGCAAAGTATACAGTAAAGACTATGGCTTCCTTTTTTAAAAAATCCTGTCGTTTTAGCTGTTTTTTCTGCTCTTCCAAAACCTCATCATACCCGCTATAAAGGCCAAGAGAAAGCATGTCCGCCAGTTTTTTGAGCTGAATTTTGCTTAAATCCGTTACATTATTCTTCTCTACGATATCGCGGGTAATTGTTTCATAGGATTTGCAATTCACATAGGCTTTCCAGCCAAAGAACCCCATTAAAACCAGCAGAATGATAGCGATAAAATAGATAATTATTTTGTAACTATTTAGATAGTACAACAAATTGCCCCCTACACTGGGCTGTAACTGTTCAGAAGTGCCGCATATTCGGAGTCTGCGCTACCCCGCATATTTCATGAACACTTTGCTCCATGCATCGTAACATATGGAATTTTAGTAATAATTTAGAGACAATTTGTTCTCGAACAATTTGCAAAGTGTTCACCGAAGGCAAGCCGATGCAGCCGCAC
>JAYEKB010000341.1:0-2161 GCA_034660835.1 Thermodesulfobacteriota bacterium | reverse complement strand
TCAACTGTGATCCGTGCTTTATCGTAGCCGGAAAAGCTGAAGTTATCCTGCATGGCGGCGGCACCGGTTGCTTCTCCAGTACCTCTGCCTGCTTTCAGCGGATCAACTGTGGGCAGTTGACTCTCAATGGATTGTTGCTGCCGGCTGCGCTTTTCAGCAGGGGCTGCAACTGATGCTGTTGCTTTCTCTTGAGCCACGGTTTGTCCCTTGTCGGCAAACCCTTCAATAACAATAACGATATTGGAATCTTTCTGGCTTGTCGTAAAAGAATGTGATTGCGGAAGCGTAAATTCAAAACGTGTCAGGTTCGGGGTGACATCTTCTATGGATTTTGTGGCAAGGGCAATGTTGATGTTCGACGGCAGGACAAGGTCGTCCGGGTTATTTACCACAGCATCGGCAACATCCACTACGATCCGGGATGGTTTGAAAAGCTCATAAATAGTATAGGTTGGAGCAGTTGACCCCTGGATCTTCAGCACAAGGTTGTTCCCGTTCTCCTGTGCAGTTACCGTGGAAATTGTGTTTTTTCCTGTTGGTGTCGGTTCATCGGCCCCGGAGGCTGAGGTGCCAAGCAACAGCAACCCTGTGATGATGAATACACTGCAATAGAACAGCCTGCTGCCGTTTCTTCGGCTGAGTGAAACGAAATGAAGCATGTTTATTAATCTCCCTCTTTATTCAGGCGGATGACAACTGTTGTTTCAAGTTCTCTTCCGGCCCGCGTATGGGCGGTTTCAATGACTGTAACCTGCTGCCCGTCTATCCGGCTGATAACTCCGCGTCGGCCTATGGGCATACCTTCGTTGAGGATATAGCCTTTCCCTGTTACATCTTCAACCATGGCTATTCTCTTGCTGCCGGAATACATTACCGCAACCAGGGTCAACTGGCCCGGCTCGAACTGGCGCATACCGGTCAACTCTACATCCTCTTCAATGATGTCATCTGCGCCGATTCTCTGGGTGGCGGCTTTGTTGGAAATAAAAGGAGTAAAAGGATCTTGTCTGTCTTCAAGCTGGTATGCAAATTTCTGCAGGGTCTGATCCAGCTCCTCTCCCATCAGCTGTTCGGGGGTAGTGGTGCCTGTGATGTTTTCTGTTGCCTGGACAGGGCCGGAAAACAGCGCTGTTGCAATCAGAAGTGCAAAGCACGTAATTTGTGTTTTATGGATACACTGCATGGAGACGGTTCCTATTTTTTGCCTTTCTTTTTATCTTTATCGGTCGTGCTGACCTGGGTATTGGTAAAACGGTAGGTCACCAGCCGACAGTTGGAGTTTAAGAGCATCTCGCCGCCCTCTTTTTTAGGTGAGCCCATTTTTATGTTATTCACTGTTACAATTCGATTCAGTTTGGAGACCTGGTCAAGGAAATAGCCCATGTTATGGTACGGTCCGCGTATCGAGATATCAACAGGGATCTCAGCGTAGAAATCTTTGGGTATTTCACTGCCGGGCTTAAAGGAAAGAAAATCGAGTCCAGCACCCTTGCCAAGATCGGAAATATTGCGCAGCAGGTTGGGGATTTCTTTTTTCTTGGGCAGGACTATAGCTGTCTGGGCAAAGCGTTTTTGGGCTTCAGCAACTTCGTCCTGGTATTTCTTCAGATTTCTCGCAGCCGCTTTTGCTTTTTTGACCTCTGTGGTCAGGGTAACCTTCTGCTTTTCCAGCCCGTTTATCTTGTCCTGTTTTGGTGAGAAAAAAAGGAAATAGAACAGGACCACCGGCAGTAGGAAAAGAAGAATTGCCAGGAGGATTTTCACCTTTCGCTCAAGCGGGATATACTTATCGCTGAGAAAGGCATCAAATTTTGTTGACGAGCCGGCAGGTGCCATAATTAAATAAACAGGTTATTTTTTTTCTGTTTTTTCCACCTGTTTTACTCCGGGAACAGCAGTGGAGCAGGACAGTGAAAAAACTTTCAGGTTTCGCCCGGCATAACCCTTCAGGGATGTATTTACCAGGTTAACATTTGATATATATGGGGACGTTTTCAGGTCTTCCATGTATTTTGCTATGGTCCGGTTGTCCAGGGCCATCCCTGCAAGCGTGAGGCTTGTGCCACTCTGGGTGACCGAGGTCAGCCACATGCGGTCGGCAGGTGTAAGATTGGCCACCTCATCAAGGACATGTACTGTCAGGGATGAAGATTTTTTCAGT
>JAYEKB010000340.1:0-9563 GCA_034660835.1 Thermodesulfobacteriota bacterium | reverse complement strand
CTGCGACATGTTCCAGCAAAGTGTACCGTAGGATCGAACAAGGTCGCTTAAATTGTCACATTCATCTATACGGCTCATGACAAAGACTATTCTGTCTTCACCGGATTTTTCCGGCAATGTATTTCTAATAGCTGTATAGGTTTCCTTGATGGTTCCTGCCTTATGCGGATCGAACATGAGAATGATCCGGTCGGCCATCTTGGCAAATTCACCGAGGCTTTCAAAATAATCATACCCACGATCCTTCTCAGTCGTTGCATCAAGCATGCCGGGACTGTCAATGATGGCCAGGTCTTCAAGGTTGGGGCTGTCAACATTCTTCAGACAAAAATGAGAGATAAACCGTTTTCCGTATTTTTTGAACTTAACAAAGGGTAACTGCTCGTCATTAACAAGTGTTGATCCCGGCACTTCTTTTGGTTGTTTACTACCCTCCGATGTAAGTATGGTAAAAGCGTCATCGGTTGGGGCCTGACCGGTTCGCTGGATATCCTTACCGATAATCTCGTTTATCAGAGTTGATTTACCGGAAGAGTAATTACCTATGATCAGGACCATGGGTTTCCATTTCATGGTCGACTCAAGGCCGCTGAAATCAATATTGTACTTGGAAAAAAGCGGCGCAATTTTCTTATTTACCTTTTTCTCAATATCTACCTGCATTGTATTCTTACTCATGTCTGCGCCCTTTCCGGTTATGTTAATGACAGGATCTTGATGATAATAATGAAAATTATGTAGATAAAAATTACAAACCAACAAAGAAAAAGTCAACAGCTTTCGCTAAGTTATCCCTGATCTTTTGATTTATATTCTCATGACTACCCACACTGCGGGCAAAGGATTTTCATATTCTCCCCGAAAAACGGTTTAAAGGTATCAAAACCGCACTGCCGGCACTGCAACGGCTCGATGGATTTCATTACCGGGTTGTATTGCAGGGTAATGGTTTTCTTTTTTCTGCCCACTGAAACTTTAAAAAATATTTTTACCACCGGGCTTTTCAGGAGCATGGCGCCGCCAAGTTTCAGTTTGATCCTGATACTGTATTTTTTAAAAAGATCATCGGTTTTGGCAGCAAGTTCAGCCGGGATCAACTCAATTTTTTCTTTCCGATCGCTGATGAGACTCTCGGACAAACCTGACCGTTTCAAATTTTTTTCCATCTCCTGCTGCAGGGCTGTGTAATATTCGTTCAAATTTTTTACATCCCGCCGGTATCTTCGATTCATGCTTGCTTCAAAATCTTTTAATTCAATGGCAAGAGCAATTTTTGCACCGTTTTGCACCAGCTTTTCAATTCTTTTAATTTCCTTCCTGGAAAGACTAACCGGAGTTGCTTTATCGGTGAAATCCATTTCCACGCCGGCAAGACCGTCTGCCATGGCCGAGACATCTACAAAAGTTTCCCGGTTATAGACCCGGGTGAGCAGTCCCTCTTTCTGTTCATCGCTCTGGGCAAGATAGCTGCAATGAAGAAGAACATATTCGCTCAGTGTCGGCGCTGTTTTTCCCACCTTGCCCACACCGTTACGAAAATGAAACCGTTCCTGGATCAGCCGATCAAATCCGGCTGTTTTCAGGTAATCAAAACGCAAGCTGCAGCTTGTGACCGGAATTTGCTCACGGGCAACAGTCACCATCTTTTCAAGGAGGGGTGAGCCATAATAAATTTTACCCTCTCCCTGCCCCTCGGTTCCAAACTGCAGGTTGAGATACTCGGAAACAGAAAGTTCCTCGGCCAGTTCTTCCGGCAGGACGGCATCCATAGCCAGCCCCTGATCTTCAACAACACCGCCGTGAGTTCTGATAAAATCCCTGGTAAAAAATCTCAGGTCAATATCACCATCATAATTCATAATCGTCCCCAAACAATTTCTCATCAAGTTCCCTGGTGTTACCGTACTGGGTCTTGGAGCGTTTTATCCGGGTTCCCAATTTGGCAAATTCCCTGCCACGCATCTCCGGCGAATCAGAGTTTACCCAGATTTCATATACCATATCCTCAAAATCCTTTTCTCCACGAACGCGCCCCAGGATCATGTCTATTTCCCCAATCACCATTTCAAACATATTGATTTTTTTATCCAGAATCTCCAGTATATACTCTTCCAGGCTCCCCTTGCCGCAAAAGTTGTAAATCATAACCTCGTTTTGCTGACCCAACCGGTGGATTCTGCCGATGCGCTGTTCGATCTTCATGGGGTTCCAGGGCAGATCGTAGTTGATCATCTGGTGGCAGAACTGCAGGTTTCTTCCTTCACCGCCGATCTCAGTGGTAATCAAAATGTCTTTTTCGTCGCGAAACGACTCAATAGCCTCATCCTTTTTCCGGTTGCTCATGGAGCCGTGAAAGGTAACAAAAGAAACATCGTGCCATGACAGGTAATCTGAAATCTCATCCATCGAACCGATATATTTAACAAAAACGATCTTTTTACCCCTTGTGTTTTTCAACAGCTTGCCAAGCGCCTTATTTTTACCGGTTTCACCGGTGATGGACCGGCACAGGTTTCGGATTACCTCAATCCGGTCGCGAAAATCATTAAGCCAATCATCATCCCGTTCAAGAAGGCGACGCAGGGTCAGGGACAATGCCCTTGGGGATGATCCGGCCTCAGCCAACAGATTTTTCAGGAGCATCCGGTTCATACGCCTGCCGCTTTCATTAATGCTGCAGGCAAGACTGGTAACCATTTCATAGAGCTTAAGCTCCTCTCCCACGGGATTGATTTGCACGGTTTGCGCAAATCTCGGGGGTATATTCAAGGCTGCCAACGCCCTGGTGTTCCTGATCATTACCTGGTCCAGCAAGCTTCGCAGCCGAGTCCGGTTTCTGGGACTGACTGCATCTCCCTGGTTCATGAATTCTTTTTTAAATTCCGAAGCTGTTTTCAGAAGTCCGGGCTTGAGCAGGGTAATGAGGTTATACAGCTCAATGAGATTATTTTCCACCGGCGTGGCGGTCAGGAACAGGAGGAAACGTTTTTTCAGGGAATTAACCAGCTTCCAGTTCAAGGTATTTCTGTTTTTAAGATGATGCGCCTCATCAACGATCACCATGTCATATTGCCGTGCCGTCACATTGCTGAAATTCTTTTTTGATTTTGCCTGGTTAATGGAGGCAAGAACAAAGGGTCTGCGCCAGAATTCGTCGTTGATTCTGACGCCCCGATCATCGGTGGAAACAAAATCAAGGTCGAATTTAACCTGAAGCTCTTCCTGCCACTGGCTTACCAGCGGGGTGGGGGTCAGAATGAGTACGCTTTTGACCATGCCCCGTTCAATATATTCCTTGAGGACCATGCCGGCTTCTATGGTTTTGCCCAATCCCACCTCGTCGGCAAGCATGGCACGTCCCCGAAAGGTCTTCAGCACCTTACGAACGGTTTCTTCCTGGTACCAGAAAGATTCGACGTTATGCAGAAGGGGAGGACAGATGAGATTTTCAAAGGAATTGCGGAAACTGATCCGGTGGGCATCAATGGTTACATGCAGTGTTTCAGGACGCACTGTTTCGCTTTTTTCCAGGGTTGAAAAAAAGGATTCGTTATCGAGCTTGATGGTAACGGGAATGGCGGCCGGCTTTTTTTTATTATCAGTTTTTTTATTATCAGGTACGGACGGACCAGGTTTTTGCTTTTCAGTGCCGACTTTCGCAGAACGCCGCTGCTCGCTCTTGATGGCTGAATGGTTCAGGGATTGGCCGGGTCTTTTTTTTTGCCGACGGGGCTGGACATTTTTTTCCGGAGTCTTTTTCTTTTTCCCGCCTTTCTTCAGGGATTGTTTCCTTTTTATCTGATCTTTGCAATATTGTTCTACGCTGGATGCCTGATGCAACTGCTTTACCATCTCTTTTTTGGGGAGATCTTTCCAGGATAATTTCCGGCGATACTCTTTTATGATTGTAATGGCTTCATTATATTTTTTTTCATCAATAATGGAGTTGATGTACGGTGGATACTCCTCGACCGCAAGATGACCTGTCCGTAATAACCCGGCATAGCCCTGGAGCACGACATCTTTCCTTTCCATTTCCCGGCCAAGTTCCACCAGGGCTTCAAACATGTTATGAATCTCCGGAGGCTTTGCCTTCACCGCCTTCAAAATACAGATCAGAGCCTGTTGCAGCCTGCCTGCGTCCCAATGCTTTATTCCCTTGTTAAAAAAATAATATGCCCTTTTAAAACGGGCATAATCATCTTTAGGTTTGCCGTGTTTTTTTGGTGTTTTTTTCCGTTTGGATTTCTTTTTCTTTGCCATTACAATAAATTCAAGTGGTTAGACGATCAATTTATAACTTCTCCAACAGTGGCGGTGAAACTCCTGGATCCCCGATAACGACATTCGGGGATGACGGACCGGAACCTCTCTGAAATCCGTCATTCCGGCATGTTTTTAGCCGGAATCCAGAAAACCAAAACAGCAATTTACCGCCACTTTTTGAGAAGTTACATCGATTCGTGCATACTACATATTATCTGTGCTCAATTGGCCTGCAGCAACTGTTTGAGCGCGGTCTGACGCAACCCGGTGTCCTGGTTTGCCACGGCAATGGCCATGGCCCGGCGGGTGCCGACAAAAACAGCAAGCTTTCTGGCCCTTGTAATACCGGTATAGATAAGGTTACGAAAAAGCATTCGAAAATGCTGGGTCAGCACAGGTATGATGACCACTTCAAATTCCGAGCCCTGCGATTTATGAATGGTGATCGCGTAAGCAATTTCCAGCTCCGTAATCTGCTCGCGCTGGTATTCCACCTCCCGCGCGTCCTGAAAAAAACGAACCATCAGGGTCAAGGCCTCGTTATTTATATTTGTTATAATACCGATATCACCGTTAAACACATTAAGATCATAGTTGTTACGGCGATGGATAACCCGGTCCCCGACCCTGAACACCCGCTCACCGATTGTAATCTCCGCCCTGCCCTGCTGCCGAGGATTAACCGATTGCTGCAGCATCCTGTTAAGCGATGCCGTGCCCAGGCTGCCCCGGATCATGGGGGACAGCACCTGGATTTCACAGTCAGACCCGTAATATCTGGGAACCCATTCGGTGTATAACCGGCGCACCACGTCCTCAGCGGTCAACCCAAAGTAAAGCGATGACCAGGGATGCACTTTCTTGAGTACGGTTGCCAGTTCGCCGGCAGCGCTGTCAGCGGTTGTCAGAGCCTGCAGATTTACATGACAGAACTGCTCGGGCAGCTCAAATTTTTTGTATTTTTTGTATTCATACCCGGTTGTCTGACCGGTTTGATCGAGTACGGTACCAAAACAGAGCGGATCATCATCGCCGGCTGCCTCACGTTCCTCCACGCTCTGGTAATGATGCTTTGCCCGGTCAATAAACCTGAGCTGGACCTGGGTTGCCTGCTCCGAATCAATAAAAAAACAGTCGGAACTGTTCCACAGACCGGGATCTTTAAAGGGTGAGTTGATGCGCGGCAATTCACCCCGGTTGATCTGGTGGGCATAGGTGATAATCTCGGATTCCCTGGCCTGGCGGAAAATAGTGGTCAATCTGTGGGTGGGGATAAAGCCTGAACCAATCATATCCCGCAGCACATTGCCTGCCCCGACCGAGGGCAACTGGTCGGCATCGCCGATGAACAGAACCGCGGTATCGTTTGCCACCGCTTTGAGCAGGGAAGCGGTAAGGGTAATGTCGAGCATGGAACATTCATCTAAGATCAGTACATCACATTGCAACGGGTTTTCCTCGCCCCGTTTAAATCCTGTACCCTGAAATTCCAGCAACCGGTGGATGGTCTTTGCCTCCACCCCGATAACCTCGCCCATACGCTGGGCAGCCCGGCCGGTTGGTGCAGCCAGCATCACGGACCTGCCCATGGCCCTGAACAATTCCACCAGCATCCGGGTGGTGGTAGTCTTGCCGCAACCGGGACCGCCGGTCAGGATTGAGCACCGGCATCCGGCTATGGACTGAACGGCAGCTACCTGTTCATCACTGAGCCGGATGGAAGACTTTTTACCGTAGCGGGATAGCCAGCCAAGGATGCGCTTAACGTCCAAGGGTAAGGGACGCACCATTTTGCACAACCGCTCAGCCACATATTTTTCATCATAATAGAGACTCTTGGCATAATAACAGCGTTGCTCTGTCCCTTTGTCATCTGCCAGTATTCGAACCCGCAAGGCGTCCTGCTGCTCCATCTCCTGAAGAAAATCAGGAATTGTCTCTGCTATCTGTTTCATTGCAAGCAGGTCACAAACCTCTCCAATAATCTGCTCAAGTGTCAGGTAGCAATGCCCCTGTTCACGACTTGCCGACAGGACATGGCGGATAGCGGCAGTGATTCGCAGGGGCGAGTCTTCTGCAAAGCCGATGGACAGAGCCACCCGGTCGGCAGTAAAAAATCCAATACCGTACAGATCAACTGCCAGCCGGTACGGGTTCTCCGACACAAAGGCAATGGAGTTGTCACCGTACTGTTTATAAATGCGTACGGCAAACAGGGTGGAAATACCGTGGGACTGAAGAAAGATCATTACGTCGCGGATGGCGCGATGCTCCAGCCAGGCGCTTTTAATGGAGGACAGTTTTTTGTCGGCAATCCCCGGGACTTCGGTGAGGCGCCCGATATCATGCTCAAAGACATCCAGGGTGTCTTTAGCAAAATGACGAACGATCTTACGTGCGGTTTTAGGGCCGACACCCTTGATCAGACCGGATCCCAGATATTTCTCCAGGGCTCCGGCTGTTGCCGGTTTCAGTTCAGTAGCCGCGTCGGCCTTGAACTGGCGGCCGAATTTGGGATGCACGGTCCAGGCGCCGGAAAACTCCATGGTTGCACCGGCAAAGACCTGCAGCTGGTGGACAGTAACAGTTGCGATCTCACCATGGGCATCAAAAGGCTGTACCCGTAGAACCGACCAACCATTATCCGGATTATGATAGGTGATCCGCTCGACAATGCCGCGGACCTTTTCTGAAATATGTGAGGGCTGCACCATGACCTCTTAGCAAGAGGACGCGAAAAGGGATCAGCAGCTTTTACCTGCAGCTACCTCGGCAAAATTCTTTGTTACAAACTCACATTCCACAGGGGTCAGATCAAAACGCATCTGTGCATCTTGAAGTACCTGTTTGCGTTCTTTTTCAGGATGTTCCTGCATAATCTCACCGATCCAGCAGACAGCCTTCTGCAGGTTTGTCGACGATGTTACCACATTATCATTTCCCATTGTTACCCTCATAATCATCGGCGGATCAACCGCACTGTCATTAATCTTTTTTTCGACTTTGTAATGTTATACCTTAAACCATGTACCATCACAAGATCACCCTTGACTGTCCATCACAAGCAATGATAAACTTCTATTAAGCAAAGAATGTAAAGGAGGCAATGGATATGGAAAACCTGAGCGGACATTTTCTCATTTCAACGCCGCAGATGGCTGACCCCCGATTCCAGGAGCAGGTTATTTATCTCTGCGCTCATAATGATGACGGTGCCATGGGGGTTGTAATCAACAATCCCAACCACGAAATCTCCATGCTCGAAGTGCTGTCCAGCGCCAACATACCTCTCCCTGAAAAACCCCTGCCGCCGGTGTACATGGGAGGCCCCGTGGAAATGGATGCAGGATTTATACTGTACAGCTCGGATTATCAATCAGAAAACGCTCTTGTAATCACTCCAAAGGTCTCACTCTCCCGTGATTCCAGACTACTTGAAGATATCTCCAAGGGATGTGGTCCCCGTGACTATCTTTTTCTGCTTGGCTATGCCGGTTGGGCCGCCGGACAGCTTGAATTTGAACTTATGGACAACTCCTGGCTGACCGTACCCTCTGATATTAATGTTTTGTTCCACACTCCGGATGAATTTAAGTGGAAAAAAGCAGCGTACAGATATGGAATTGATATCTCCATGTTTACTGATACTATCGGCAACGCCTGATTATTAACCACGAAATACACTAACCCGCATATTTCATGAACACTTTGCTCATTTTAAGGTAACCTCTGTAAATCATATGATAAAATTGCGCATTATTCCCTACTTTAAATTTGCAAAGTGTTCACCGAAGGCAAGCCGATGCGACCGCACCTGCTTTGTCGCTGCAGGAGCAGGCATAGGCAACTATAGCCTACTCCTGCGCTCAGCGCATCTGCAGCCGCCTCGACTTGTGAAATATGCGGGCTAACTACACGAAAAACTGATTTATCTTCTGTCATTTTTGTGCTTAGGTCCTGTTAAGAAATAAGTGTTGCATTTAGGCGCTCTGATTTGGGTTAGATTTGTACGATTTGATTGCACAAAACCGGAGGCGTAGCATGGCTACGTTGAGGATTTTGTAATTGAAAATCGTACAAATATGACCTGAAGCAGAGATGCATAGGTGTGACACTTATTTCTTAACAGGCCCTTAGAGTAATTTTATCAACACTTGTATTGGTATTGAATCTCAACGCACCATGCCTATATTTCATGGCTGGTGCGTTTTTATTATATCCAGAGATCAAAATGAACGAACACGAAATTGCACAAAACCAAAAAATTTCCCTTTCCGATATATTTACATGCAGCCGCTGCGGTTACTGCTGCCAGGGCGAAACAACGGTTTCCCTGGACGAACAGGATCAGCAACGAATGATCAACAAGCTGGGCTTACCCCGTGCGGAAGTCCGGGAAAAATACTGGCGGGTGAGTGGCAACGTGGTACAGATGAAGGTCAAAGATCATCACTGTATATTTTATGATGAAGATACCGGCTGTGCGGTCCACGAAGGACGTCCCTGGCGCTGCGGCCAATGGCCGCTGCATCCAAGTATTTTGTCCGATGAAAATAACTTTATTACCATTCGCGAGTCCTGCCCCGGCATCAACAGGGACCTGAGCTATGAGGAATTCTGTTCCATCCTTGAACAGCTGCTGGAGCAGAACCAAAAAATGACCTTTTGATA
This sequence comes from Thermodesulfobacteriota bacterium, assembly GCA_034660835.1. Taxonomy (GTDB): domain Bacteria; phylum Desulfobacterota; class Desulfobulbia; order Desulfobulbales; family Desulfobulbaceae; genus Desulfobulbus_C. The sequence continues at coordinate 626 of JAYEKB010000340.1, read as the reverse complement.
CTTCTTTTTCTTTTGCCCAACAACTGGTAACATTATGAAGTTTGTACTTCTCTTTCTCGGAAAAACCAGGGAAGGCTACCTGGACCAGGGAATCATGGATTATGCGGACCGGTTGCGCCGATATGTACCGGTAGAAATCAAGGTTTTAAAGGGTAAACACGCAAAAAATGATTCCCACCGTGTGATTATGAGCCAAGAGGCTGAGCAGCTGCTGGCTTATTCAAAATCTTCATCACTCACCGTAGCTCTGGACCCTGCAGGCAAAGAACACGACTCGAAAGAGCTTGCAACCGTCCTTGAGGGCTGGGAAAACCGTGGCCTGCAGACCATTACCTTCCTGATCGGTGGATACCTGGGCTTGGATAAAACGGTACTTGATCACGCCGACTTGACCTGGTCCCTGTCCAGGCTTACCTTTACCCATGAAATGACCCGTTTTATCCTGCTCGAACAGCTGTACCGGGCCTGCTCCATCAAGGCGGGACACAATTATCATAAATAGCCCGCATATTTCACAAGTCGAGGCGGCTGCAGATGCGCTGAGCGCAGGAGTAGGCTATAGTTGCCTATGCCTGCTCCTGCAGCGACAAAGCAGGTGCGGTCGCATCGGCTTGCCTTCGGTGAAC
>JAYEKB010000339.1:0-2166 GCA_034660835.1 Thermodesulfobacteriota bacterium | reverse complement strand
ATTACAAGCAGGAAATAGCCGCTCACTGGCTGCTCATTAACCGGATTGCCGAGCGCAGATTCATTGACACCAATTGTGCAGAGGAGGCTGCACTCTATGTCATAAACCGGCTTGAAGAGGATAATTGTCGTCGGCTTTGCACATTCAGCGGACGAGCAAAGTTTTCTACTTTTATCAGCTCAGTTACTATCAGGCTGCTGGAAGATTTTTCCAGAAAAAAATTCGGTCGGATCCGGCCACCTGCGTGGATAACAGCGCTGGGCGGTATATGGATAACGCTCTTCCAACTTCTCTGTCTGCAGCGTCTCAGTGTTGTCGAGGCAATAGAAACCATGAAAAGTCGAGTTGCCGGCAGCAAACAGCATCAGGTAGAAGAGACGGCATGGACTATTCTGGAGAAAGTGACTGATTGCGGCAAACATCAGGGGCTTGAAGTTCCATTTGATGACGCAGGTGAGGAACAGGCGAATGATCAGGATACTCTGGCTGGTCACCATGATGACCCGGAAGTCCATTTTCTAAAAAATGAACGCAGGATATTGTTTGAACTGATTTTCAAGGGTGTCACAAAGACAGAGGACGTCCCGTCTTCTGCAGAACGCTCTTTTATGACCATCCTGAAAACGCCGATCCAAATGACAGCAAAAGAACGACTACTTTTACAACTCTGCTTTCAGGATGAACTCTCTGTGACCAGGGCAGGGGAAATGCTGGGCTTAAATGCCAACCAAAGCCATGGAAAACTGCGTCGTCTACTGGTTCGATTACGCGATAAATTTGACAGAGCAGGCATTAGTGACGAGCTGCGGGGAATGCTGCATGGAGATTAGGCCGTATTTCAGCGACAAAATGAAAGTGTCTGTCCGTCAAGGTAAACAGGTGAATGGCTATGGCTAAAATACACAGCATTGATCATAAAAAAGAAGCAGACCGGCAAACGGCCTTGCTGGCCTTGGCCGCAACCAGCAAAGATGCTGAAAAAACCCGCTGTCTGACAACTGATGAAATGGCCTGCCTGGTTGACAACAAATGTGCAGCTGCCGATCAGGAACAGTTTTATAACCACCTGGCACATTGTGAAATCTGTTACCACCAATGGCTGGAGCTCTCAGAGCTTACCGCAACGGATAATACTCAAAAATCAAGAAAGGCTGTTCAGCCACTTTTCCAACCCCGAAACCTTGCCTGGGCCGGTTCGGCTCTTGCGGTGGCTGCATCCATTGTCTTGTTCTTAAATATTACCGGAGAAACGCCGTCGCCCGTCCTGCATAAACCTCTACAGACAGAAGTAGAACGTTCATGGGTACCGGCACCTGGAGTGCAAAATGATGTTGAGCAAGCTGACTCAAGGGCCAAGACTGCAGAACTAACTATTGACAGTATGCATGATACTGTACAACCTGAAATGGAAACACAGGCATCAACACCATCTTCTGTCTCGGTAAAAGAAAAAATAACGCCGGAGGAAATGCTTATAAAAAATCAAAAACTTAATATCAGTGTATTAAAGGAAGAAGCACCAGTGATGGATGCAAGTGGAGGCAAAGCAGTAGATGGTTTGCCGAGAATAAATACCTATCAGGTCCAAATGAAGGCCAGTGAATGGATAGAGAGTATTCAACAGGGCTGTTTAGCTCAAGAAAAGAGTATCCCGTTCTGGAAAAAACAGTATCAGAAAGGAAACAAATTGATACATTTTGAGAGCGCTGAGGAAAAAAAACTGGTCAATGATCTGCTGCCGTTGATTGAGCAGCTGCAACAGTCGTCAGATGGAAATATTTTCATCTGCAAACGCATTCTCAAACGATTAGAAACAAACACTGGTCGGTAAAATCCAGTTATTCAGATTCAACCGGGAACTGTGGTTGCAAGTTTTTATCAAATCCGACCGATATTGAATTGGTTGATTCATTCTGTCAGTCTTGGTTTTGTGAGTTTAAATTGGAGTCAATAAACTTTGGAAATATGTTGACTCGGGGGAGGTCTCGTAATCCTCCATTAGGTTCTCATTTTTTGTAGGCAAACGGTCTGTGAAGATTTGTACAGATAAGGTCAATTTAATATTGTGACAATAAATAGTCTAATTTCGTTCCCTGAAATTGATCAAGGTCACCAAATTTAACACCTACATTTGCCAGCATTATGGATGAGGCAATTGACTCCTCA
>JAYEKB010000338.1:0-2173 GCA_034660835.1 Thermodesulfobacteriota bacterium | reverse complement strand
GCGGCGGCCTCAGGACGGCAGGATTAAAATCGGCCAACAGGGCGGCAAGGAGGCGGAACTGCGCGTGTCCACTGTTCCGGTAGCCTTTGGTGAAAAGACGGTCATGCGTATTCTGGATCCGGATGTCATCTTTCAGGATCTGGACGGGCTTGGTTTTTCCAGGCGGGATCGGGTGGTGTATAATAGTTTCATGGCGTCTCCGCATGGCATTGTCCTGGTAACCGGACCGACCGGCAGTGGTAAGTCAACGACCCTGTATTCCACCCTTAAAAAAATAGCTTCACCGGAGACTAATATTGTTACCGTGGAAGACCCGGTGGAGATGGTACATGAGGAGTTCAACCAGATTGCGGTCCAGTCGCAGATTGATGTGACCTTTTCCACTATCCTGCGCAACATACTGCGTCAGGATCCGGATATTATCATGATCGGTGAGATACGTGACCTCGATACTGCCACCCATGCGGTCCAGGCGGCCTTGACCGGGCATCTGGTATTTTCGACCCTGCATACGAATGATGCGGTCTCATCCATTATCCGACTGGAGGACTTGGGGCTGGAGCCTTTCCTGATCGGCTCCACCATGTTAGGTGCTCTAGCCCAGCGTCTTGTTCGTAAAATCTGTTCCCACTGTATTGAGCCCTATCAGGTGGATGCCGTGGATCTGCAGAAAATGGGTTTTCCGGTTTCCGGCCAGGGAAAGGTGGAGCTTAAACGGGGCAAGGGGTGCAAGGAGTGCCGGGGCACCGGGTACTCCGGTCGACTGGGAGTATTTGAAATTTTCCCTATGTCTGAGAAAATCAAAAAACTTGTTATGGAAAAAGCCACAGATGCCGACCTGCGGCAGGTCGCAACCCGGGAGGGAATGACCACCCTGCGTGAAGATGCCTGGCAAAAAGTCCGCAGCGGCCTGACCACGGTTGAAGAGGCGTTGCGGGTTACCGGTGATATGTAAAGATATTGATTATACAGCATTGCCAACCATGGCTGGAGTGCTTATTTCATAATCCATGAAAATAGTATGTAAAAATAAAAAGGCATTCCATGATTATCATATCGATAAGACCATGGAGGCCGGGATTGTACTCACCGGGCCGGAGGTTAAATCTCTGCGTGCTGGTCGGGCAAACATTAAAGACGGATATGGTCGGCTCAAGGATGGGGAGGTCTATCTCTATAATGTACATATCTCGCCCTATGTTTTTTCCACTCATTCGGCAACCGACCCGTTGCGGGTACGGAAACTGCTGCTCCATAAGCGGGAAATCCGTAAGTTGATCGGCAAATTAAACGAAAAGGGGGTTGCGCTTATCCCTCTCAAGATATACTTTATTAATAATGGCAAGGCCAAAGTTGAAATCGGCTTGGCCCGCGGTAAAAAGCTGTATGACAAACGGGCTGCCTTGAAAGAAAAGCAGTCCAACCGCGACCTGCAGCGAGCGCTGCGCAGTAATGACTGATTTTTGTTTTTGTTTCGAATTTCGATATTCGAATTTCTAATTTATTAAAATAATGGGGGTGAAACGGATTCGACGGGGATATGTAAGCTCAACGTTGCATGCCGAGTGTTCTGTCAGCTCGTAAACTTGATGGAATCTTAAATATAATCGCTGACGATTATAATTACGCAATGGCAGCATAGTCTGCTTTGCCGCTTCCCCGGTCCGCGCCCGTAAGGCCGGAGTGAAGCGTCGACTCTTCGGGCTGGTCAACCGGTTGTGCCTGTCGCCTGGTTGACGAGACTTAAGCTGGCTGGCATTTGGCAATCCCACGCTCCGGGTGAGAGCCGAATGCGAGATTTAAACCTGGAGCTAAGCATGTAGATACGTGAGGGGAGTATTTTCGGACGCGGGTTCAACTCCCGCCACCTCCACCATTTTATTTTACGATTTTATTCGTGAGTACGGGAGATTAGCCTTTTGGCTTTTCTCCCGTTTTTTGTTTGGGGTAAAATTGGGTAAAAAAATTACCTGTACGGTTTGCTCAACCCTGAACCCAACTTTGGGACAGTTCCAGGGACACCATACTTAATTATTGACGAATTAGTCCGCATATTTCACAAGTCGAGGCGGCTGCAGATGCGCTGAGCGCAGGAGTAGGCTATAGTTGCCTATGCCTGCTCCTGCAGCGACAAAGCAGGTGCGGTCGCATCGGCTTGCCTTCGGTGAACACT
>JAYEKB010000337.1:0-2177 GCA_034660835.1 Thermodesulfobacteriota bacterium | reverse complement strand
AACCGTATTTTCATCCTCTCTGCAATTGCAATACTGACTGTCACCCTTTTATGCGGCTGTGGTCAGGATGAGGATGATGAAAAGAAATCAGCAACGGATGGTGAGGTGATACATCTCCATGGTGCAGGCGCAACATTTCCAGCACCATTGTATAAGAAATGGATAGCAGAATACCAGAAAACGCATAAGGATGTTGTTATCACCTATGATGCTGTGGGAAGTGGTACAGGAACCAAAGAATTTATGGCAGAAGCTGTGGATTTTGGAGCTTCCGATTCCGCAATGAAAGATGAACAGATGGCAAAAGTGGTAAAAGGTGTACAGCTTATTCCTGCAACCGCCGGTTCCATTGTTCTTGCTTACAACATTCCAGATATAAACGGAAAACTCCACTTAAGCCGCGACCTCTATATCGATATTTTCCTAGGAAAAATCAGGTTCTGGGATGATCCACGTATCAAAAAGGAAAACCCGGATCTCAACCTGCCGAGTCTCAGTATCGTAACCGTTGTACGAAGTGATTCTTCAGGAACTACCTGGGCTTTCACCAATCACCTGAGCACAATCAGCAAGGTCTGGCGTGATGAGGGCCCCGGCACCGGCAAAGAACTGGATTTTCCGGGAAATGCCATGTTTGGCAGCGGCAACGGAGGTGTTGCCACTAAAATCAAACATTCCTGGGGAAGTATCGGCTACGTGGAGTATGGTTTTGCCAAAAGGGCAGGACTTGACATGGCAACTCTTGAGAATAAAGCAGGGAAATTCATCGAGCCGGGCGATACAAGCCCCACTGAAACCCTTGCCAACACCCATGCCGGGATGCCTGCCAACCTCCGCCTGTTCCTGCCTGATCCTGAGGGAGAAACATCTTACCCGATTGTCACCTATAGCTGGCTGTTGCTCTATAAAAAGTATGATGACAATAAGAAATGGACAAAGCTTCATGATTTTGTTCGCTGGGGACTCACTGATGGACAACAATTCGGGCCCGAGTTTGGTTACGCACCTTTACCTGATGACGTCGCCAAATCCGCTCTTAAGGCTGTAGACGAAATATCCACGCTTTTTTAGTGCCTTACACCTTAAAAGCTGTCATAAAAAATGAGAAGCCGTGAGATAGTATTAGAATCAGAAACTTTGAGATACCTCCAAGGTACTTTCACCCCAAGGGGGTACTTGTACTGAAAAGAGTCCAGTGAAACTAAAAAATCTTCCGACTCGTCGGGTTAATGTGAAAAGACCGCTCCTGTTTTCTCCTCCTGCCGCCCCTGTAATCCGACAGGGGTGGTTTTGGCGTCTTTACCTTCAAGAAAAAAACGTCAAATAATGAGCTATGAATGCAGACTTGATCTGAAACGGATCGAGCGTTCACTTCTTAACGTCCAGAAAGATTTTGATGCTATCAACCAGAAACTCGATGTCCGACGAGATTCACTCGATGATGTAATCATTGAAAATATGCTCCTCGGCTATGCCTACATCAACAAACTGCTCGACAAAAAGGTAAAACTGCTAAACCGAAGAGGACTGCACCATGTTCTGGAACTGAACCATATTGTCCTCTGCGGAAAGGATCAAGGGGTGCGGAAGGAGCATATTAAACATATAAAGGCAACCACAGAGAGGTTCTATAAACAAGATGAATGTAATATCGGCCATCTTGCCGCCTGGCATCGAAAAAACAAATCCAAATCACCCTGGAAACGGGCCGCAGGTGTCTATATTCTACATCTGAGCCAACCCCAGCTCTTTTTTGAAGGCAACCACAGAACCGGAGCTCTGATTATGAGTTATCTTCTGGCAACAGAATGTAAACCTCCCTTTGTATTGAATATTGAAAATGCAGAGGCGTATTTCAACCCATCAACACTTGCTAAACTCACCAGAAAAAGTGTGGTAACCCATATATGGAAACTTCCTAAAATCCGTAAAAACTTTGCTCAGTTTCTAAAGCAACAGGGAAGAGATAATTATTTAATTTCATCAACAAGGTGAGGTGATAAGTAGGTGATAAGTAATCGCTTTCACGCCGAGGTACCGGGAGGGGTGAGGTTAGCCCGCATATTTCACAAGTCGAGGCGGCTGCAGATGCGCTGAGCGCAGGAGTAGGCTATAGTTGCCTATGCCTGCTCCTGCAGCGACAAAGCAGGTGCGGTCGCATCGGCTTGCCTTCGGTG
>JAYEKB010000336.1:0-9669 GCA_034660835.1 Thermodesulfobacteriota bacterium | reverse complement strand
CGATTTTCAATTACAAAATCCTCAACGTAGCCATGCTACGCCTCCGGTTTTGTGCAATCAAATCGTACAAATCTAACCCAAATCAGAGCGCCTAAATGCAACACTTATTTCTTAACAGGCCCTTAGTATTGCACGACTCAAGAAAATTACAAACCAAAATGGATGTGAAAGTTACTCTCCAGGAATGGGAAGCAGCCCGGCCTTTTCATCTTTAACCTGCATGGATTCAATAAGTTTATTCAAGCCATCTTCAAGGTGATCAAGATGTTTATCGCTGAGGCGCTCAAGTGCCTCTGACAGGGTTCCCTGAGCGGGACGGGGAGCCTTGGCCAGTAGATTGGTCCCTTCTTCCGTCAAATAAAGATGCACCGCGCGCTGGTCGATTTTGCTCCTGTCCCGGCGGATCAAATCTTTATCCTCAAGTTGATCCAGCATGTTACTGCAGGTTGAAGCGTGGATGGTCAGAGCCCTTGCAAGTTCAGAAACCTTGAGACCGGGATTGGCAAAAAGTTCCCACATCATCCAGAGCTTGGCACTGCTCAACCCGCACTGACGTTCCACGGTTTTTGAATGGGCCTGAACAGCCCGGAAAACAACCCTCAACTGTTTGGTGATGTTCTGCATCCGATCCTGCCGGTCTTCCATGGGTTGTTACTCCAAACTGTTTTGACACTTTGTGGTCAAATGTCGTGATGATTGCATATCGACTCGACTGTTGTGAATCAATATAAGGTATAAAGTTAACTCCTGTCAATCATACATATGACCAATCCGGCGGAATACACAGAAAAAATTGTGAAGGGGAGAAATGAAGGCAGCCAGGCTCTCAGGAAAAATAGAGCCCGGCTGGAGAAGAGGTAGGAAAAATGGTTATTTGTATCTAATCATTGGGTAATAACGATTTTTGTTACATACATGAAGTTTGTTACCTACATGAAACTTGTAACTGATCAGGAGTGCCGCAGATTTTCGTGATCGTGACTGAGCGCTATAGTTTGTCTATGCGGACAGACACGAGCGCGGAAATATGTGGTGCCCCTGATCGGTTACGCTTATTTTGCAGCAGCTCGGGCTGCTTTTAGCCAGGAATTCCACTTATCCTGGTTTTTGGCTATCCATTCATCCACATGGCGAGCGATGTCTTTTGCTGATTTCTCGCCTTCGTTCATCCTGGTGTTCTGCTCGTTGATATCACCGAGAGGAATGGTAAGTTCTTCAAAAAACTTTTGAGCTGCAGGATTTTCACCCGTGAATTTTTTATTGGCCACGATCCGGATATCCGACACTACAAAACCGAGTTTGATCGGATCGCTGACTGCTCCCTCAATACCTGAAACGGTCATTCTGTCTTCAGCCACTTTCTGTGACTCCTTGGGAATGATCTTGGGGACATTGATCCATACCACGTCTTTGCCGGGCTTGAGCTTGAAAATAGTCCAGTTCGGCGCCCAGGTGTAGAAGAAAATGGGATCACCGCTTTTGAAATCGCCTAGAGCTGAAGCCATACCCGCCTCATAGGCCGCCTTGACCGGGTTGACATGTGCATCCAGGTCATAGACCTTCATGTGATGGGTAATAACATTTTCACAACCCCAGCCCGGAGGGCAGGCGGTTAAATCGGCCTTACCGTCACCGTTTTTGTCAAAGGCCTTTTTCACATCGTCCCGCTTAAAATCATCAAGAGATTTAATGTTAAACTCTTCTGCAGCCTTTTTTGAAACCAGGTAGCCCTGCAGACCTCCTGCCTTGACCACATAGCCATATTTGCCTACCTTGTCAGAAAAGTCTTTTGGCAGCTGACTGTCATGGTTTGGGAACCAGCCATTGGTCCAGTAGTCAACATCACCAAGGGACACGGACTTGTAAAAAATTGGGTTTTGCAGATCTTTTGGCTTCTTTACCGTATAACCCAACTCTTCCAGACCACGCCGAACCAGAGCTTCCTGAAAAAAACCGGTGTTCCATGTTGCCCGGGCAGGTTTTACGGTAACCCCTTCTCCCGGTTTGTCGGTTGCCATGGCCGGTCCTGCACAGAGCATCATGCCAAGCGTTACAGCAGTAAGTGTTTCTTTGAATCGTAACATCATTACCTCCTTGTTAAGGATAAAATTATTTAACGGATTTTACAAAAAAAATTAACATGTTATGCGACAGATTTTGCTAAGACAGTTCCAAGGGTTGAGGCTTTAACCAAGATTTCTTTTTTTTCTTTAACTCTCCCTTTGGCAAAAACCCCAAACACTGGTAACTCTCCTATTATTTCATACCCCAAGGCTTCAAGTGGAAGACGCATTGCATCGAGTGTAAATCCCATATCTTTTTTGTTTTCCTGCTCACACACCGCTATTAGAACAGCCTTTCGTTCTTGATCGTCCAGTTGGCTCGACCATTTACCTGGGCGATTTTGGTTATCAAAGTTGTAAAAACAGTATAAGCGGTCAATAAATGCTTTCATCAATGCCGTTATATTATAGTTGTGAGTGGGTGATACAAGGACCAAGCCTTTTGAATCAATTACTTTCGGGTAAAGGAGAGACATTCCATCCTGCAATCCAGTACAGATTTTTTCTTTTCTACATTTTTCACATCCAATGCATGACTGAAATTGGACATCTCTCAATTGGACTTTTTCAATAGTCGTGTTGTGTTCTCCGGCACCTTGAAGAACATGTTGCAAGAGTATGTCGGAATTCCCCCCTTTTCTAGGACTGCCCCCGACACTCAAAATCTGTGATTTTGGTGCTTGATTATTGAGAAGCCTGTCTTGTATCTCAGCGAAATAATCCATATTTACTTAGACAGTTATTACTTGATGCGTTTATTTTTTTGAGCCATGCCCTGGGTGATTCGGTCCAGGATGATGGCAATCAGGACAATGCCAAGACCGCCGGTTACTGCCAGGCCGATGTCAAGTGTGTTCAATCCGAGGATAACCGGTGAGCCAAGTCCGCCGGCTCCAATGAGGGCGGCTATAACAACCATGGACAGGGCCAGCATAATGGTTTGGTTAAGGCCTGCCATAATAGTGGGCAAAGCCAGTGGAATCTGTACCTTGCGGAGTACCTGCCAGCGAGTGGCACCAAAGGCCTGGGCAGCCTCAACCAGTTCAGGATGGACCTGGCGGATGCCCAGACTGGTCAAACGGATTACAGGCGGCAGGGCAAAGATAATGGTAGCCAGTACTCCGGCCACGTTACCGACGGAAAACAACATAACAATGGGTACCAGGTAGACAAAGGCCGGGGTCGTCTGCATGGCGTCAAGTACAGGACGCAGACCGGCTTCGAATCGGTCACTGCGTCCGGCACATATGCCAAGTGGAATTCCTACCAGTGCACAGAATACGACAGACGAGAGAACCATGGCCAGTGTAGTCATGGTGTCCTCCCACAGTCCCAGCAAACCGATTAAGATCAGGGTGATAGCCGAAAAAATAGCCAGACTTTTGCCCGCGAACCGGTAGGCGGCAAAAACAATAACCACAATTATGATCAGGGGGTGCAGCCAGTTGAGACCTGCATCCAGTCCGTTGAGCGTCTGGTCCACAGGCCATTTGACAGCCTGAAAAAAATCCCGGTAATTATCCACCAGCCAGTCCACAAACTGTGAGACCCAACTGTCGAGTGGGATTACTTTATCTTCAAACATCAAAATATCCTTTGTCTATTTCTCTATAGTTCTGCTGTAGTTTGTTCGGTCCGGTGCAAAGTTCGGAGGAACCTGTTTTTGGAAACGACGCCCTTGTATACTCCCTGTTCATTGACTACCGGGACCGGCCAGGAGCTCGCTGCTACCTCGGGAAGGATATCCTGCATTGAGTCATCCATATGTACCGTAGGAATTTCACTTATAAAACATTGGTCAATTGGATTATCCGGTGCCCCGGACTCTAAACAGTCGCGTATTTTTTCCGCTGTAATCATACCAAGAAATGTTTTTTCCGAATCCAGCACATAGCCATAGTCTCTGTCCTGACTGCTCAGCAGTTCATGGGCGGCCCGCAGGCTGCCGACCCGTGATTTGATAATGGTCAACTGGGTGTCTCGGACGATATCACCGGCCGAGATAACACCGGTTGGATCAACCCCGCGAAAGAAGGCTTTCACGTAGTCATCTGCTGGGTTTTGCAGGATTTCTTCCGGGCTGCCGACCTGGACCACACGGCCGCCTTCCATAATGGCAATTTTATCACCAATTCGAAGTGCCTCATCAAGATCATGGGAAATAAAGACAATGGTGCGCTGATCCCGCTTCTGCAGTTTCAGCAATTCGTCCTGCATCTCGGTTCGGATGAGCGGGTCAAGGGCGGAAAAGGCTTCATCCATAAGTAGAATATCCGGGTCAACTGCCAGGCCGCGGGCAAGACCAACGCGCTGCTGCATGCCTCCGCTGAGCTGGTCAGGGTAGGATTCCTCCCAGCCGGAGAGACCTACCTGATCCAGAGCTTTCATGGCTCGTTCCCGTTGTTTTGCAATGTCAACCTTTGCCAGATTCAAGCCGAATGCAGCGTTTTCGAGTACTGTCAGATGCGGCATAAGGGCAAATGACTGAAAGACCATGCTCATATTATTGAGTCGGAACTGAACCAGTTCGTCCTGTTTCATTTTGGTTACGTCTTTGCCTTCTACCATGACTGTACCGGCAGTAGGTTCAATGAGCCGATTCAACATGCGCACCAGGGTGGATTTGCCGGATCCGGACAGGCCCATGACCACAAAGATCTCTCCATCGTTTACAGCAAAGTTGGCATCCTGCACGCCAACCGTCAAACCGGTTTGCTCCAGAATGGTATCCTTATCCTGGCCTTGCCGGAGTAATTCCATACCCTTTTTGGGATAATTTCCAAAAATTTTATAAAGATTTTGTACTATGATTTGTCCCATGTATTACCTGCCAATGATTTGCATAAAAAAAGACAATAAAGCATATATTATTTAACAAAATAATTTTATATGATAATATATTGTCTGTAATATGTCCATTTTTATATTCAAAAGAGGTCTGGTAAGACAACGAATTGTTAAATTTTAATAAATCTGGTGGATGGCAGGTGAGATGCTACCAGTTTCTCCGGGGAGGAGAAAAACATGTTCATTGTTCAGGAGTTGAGTAATTGTGTTGAACAGCACCGCGATACTGTTTACAGCTTATTTCGCAGGTATCAGAAGCAAGGGAAAAAACTCATTCTTGGCAGCGAATTATGGGACAGTTTTGTCCAATTTTGTGACGAGGAAAACCAGAAAGAACTCCTCCGCTCACCTCTTGCCGAGGCACTGAAAAAAAGTCAGGAAGCAGCCATTGACGATCCCTGGCTGTATCTTGATGTTCGTCCCGGGGTGGCCCACTGGCATTACCTGCGTTATCATTTTGAAACCATGACCTTTGGAGAAGTGTCTGCTTCTGAATTCCTTGCCTTTAAGGAAAGACTGGTCAATGGTCATTCGCAGGAACCAATTCTGGAGATTGATTTTGCCCCTTTTGAAAGGGATTTTCCCAAGATGAACCAAACCCGCTCCATCGGGCATGGAGTCGAATTCCTTAACCGTAAATTTTCAAGTCGTCTGGGCCATGACCTGAGTAAAGGTGATAAGCTGTTGTTTTCCTTTCTCAAGGTACACGGATACCAGGATAAGCCGTTTATGATCAATAATGGCATTACCAGTGTTAATGAACTTCGACATGCCTTGAATCGGGGTTTGGAATTCCTTGAAAAGCAACCTGTCCAGCTGCAATGGCCTGAGCTGGAAAACGACCTTCGCACCATGGGATTTGAACCCGGCTGGGGAAGAAAGATCACAGGTATCAAAAAAAGTATGAGTCTGCTGGCAGATTTGCTGGAGGCACCGGATCATCAAAACCTGGAAAAGTTCCTCGGACGAATACCCATGATTTTGAACATAGCCGTCCTCTCCCCGCATGGCTATTTCGGCCAGGATAATGTATTGGGTCTGCCAGATACCGGTGGACAGGTCGTCTATATCCTGGACCAGGTGCGTGCCCTTGAACAGGAAATGAAAAAACGGATCTACAACCAGGGGTTGGACATCAAGCCGCAAATCATGATCATTACCCGCCTGATTCCGGAAGCAGGGGAAACAACATGCAACCTGCCTGAAGAACATGTGCACGGAACCGACAATGTGCATATTCTTCGTATCCCGTTTCGGGATTCGGACTCCACCATTATCCCTCAATGGATATCTCGTTTCGAGGTATGGCCCTTTCTGGAGGAATTCAGTCGGGAGGCGGAAACAGCCATACTGGCCAGGCTGGGCCGAAGTCCTGATCTGATCATCGGCAACTATTCCGATGGCAACCTGGCTGCCTACCTCCTGGCACAGAGCCTGGGCGTTACCCAGTGCACTATTACCCACGCCCTGGAAAAAACAAAATATCTCTACTCTGCTCTCTACTGGCAGGATATGGAAGATCAATACCATTTTTCCTGCCAGTTCACCGCAGACCTGATCGGTATGAACTCGGCTGATTTTATCATCACCTCGACCTATCAGGAAATAGCCGGTTCAAGCGATGTGGTTGGCCAATACGAAAGCTACGGAGCCTTTACCATGCCCGGTCTGCAGCGTATTCTCCATGGAGTTGATGTCTTTGACCCCAAGTTCAACATTGTTTCTCCCGGTGCAGACGAAAACACTTATTTTTCATATACGGATAAAGAGCGCAGACTGTACGGTCTACACGAGGAACTCGAGCAGTTGATTTACGGTGGAGAAGATGCAGGTAGCCGTGGCGTCTTCAGCGAGCGGGAAAAACCGATTATCTTTTCCATGGCCCGTTTGGACCACATCAAAAACCTCACCGGACTGGTCCAGTGGTATGGGGAGAACAAGCAGCTGCAGGATTTGACCAACCTGTTGATAATCGGCGGCACGGTCAACCCGGATAATTCGGCTGACAATGAGGAACGGGAACAGGTTGTAAATATGCATGAGATGATTGACAGGTATAATCTAAGCGACAAGATACGGTGGCTGGGAATACGGTTGGATAAAAACCTGTCAGGAGAGTTGTACCGGTATGTTGCCGACTCCAAAGGCGCCTTTGTGCAACCGGCCTTTTTTGAAGCCTTTGGCCTGACTGTCATCGAGGCCATGGTGTCAGGGCTGCCCACCTTTGCTACCCGCTATGGCGGTCCGCTGGAAATTATTGAAAACTCTATCTCCGGTTTCCATATTGATCCCAACCATGGTGAACAGGCATCGCAGATTCTGGTTGATTTTTTTAAGCAATGCAAAGCCGACCCAAGCTATTGGCTTAAAATATCCAAAGGCGCACAATTGAGAGTCGAGGAACGATACACCTGGAAACGATACGCCAAGCGACTGTTGTCACTCACATGCATCTACGGTTTTTGGAAATTTGCAACCAACATGGAGCGGGAAGAAACCAATCGTTACCTGGAGATGTTTTATCACCTTCAATTTCGTCCAAGGGCGGAACTGGTTCGATTACACTGATAAAATTACTTAATCTTAATCAGGCCTTGTGATGTTTTGTGCAAAATATTATTGCATAAAATTATTTTTTGATAAACAAATCTCCTCTGCTTCTTTTCAATATGATTTCTAAGAAGACGCTTCTTAATAACGAACTTATTAAAGAAGTTATTTCCATAAGGGTGAACACCCTCTGGAAAATGCTCTCACTGGAGCAACGGGGAGAACTGCCAAGTGTTAACGAGGAAGGAGCCACAGGAAAATATGACAATAAGGGGGCGATTTTTATCCCGGGTGGTCTGATCTTTCAGGACGTCGATGAAAAAAATATCGAATACACATCATATCTTGAAAAAACAGCTCATGCTTTCAGAGGGGAAGTTCGAGCCGCCATGCTCCATGACAATGCGATCCTGTTGTATCCGGATGGCATTGCCAGTGGGATCAACCTTGACGGTGGATTTTTTTCAAAAGCGGCAAGAAGAATCTATACCTTCAAAAAAGCAGCTTTTCGCAGAAAGAAAAAAATTGGTTCCTCAGCTTACTTTGAAGTCAACTCCCTTGATATAATCCGCAGTCACTGCCCGACCTTCATTACCCATCCATATGGATCCCGAACCAGAATCAGTACCAATATTGCCGCATGCCTGATTGAACCCGCTCTGTATTTTGCCTTCTGCCGGACAGAGCTCAATTTTTGTGGCAATCAATCGGGGACTTTTACAGAAGCATTTGATGCCGTTCGTGATTCTGTCAGATCAGCAGAAGGATTAATGTTGTATACTCCTCACATTGTGGTCTGCCATGATACTCGCTACAGTGAAAACAGCTATACCGGATTGACAAGAATATTGGGAATCGGCAAGTTTGGAGAGTTTTGCACGTTTACTCTGGAAAAGGTCAATAAAAAATTACTGCGAGAATTAAAACGAAAAAACAAAGAATACAGCCCTGAGGATTTTTTTGCAGAATATTGTGGACGCCGGATTTTGGGAATTCTGAGAATATATGCACCCACCAATCCCGGCAAACGTTCAACGAATTACAGGCTGCATCTTGTCTCTCCTGTTAAAGATCTTGGCATAAACACAGATCAAATCGCAAAAGAAGCTCGTGAACAATATCACATAAAAAACAAATAGTTAGGTGGGTTTTGTCGAACAGTGTAAAACCGACTCAACGTATTGGCAAAACCGGTGAAATCAGGAACCAGAAGAAATAAGGACCATTTATTATGACAGAAGATATTACCCTGTGTCATCCCATGAGCAGTGACAGCCGCGCCATGAAACAAATCGCCAGCGACTCAAAAATCCTCTCGGCTAATTCGACCTATTATTATGCCCTGATGGCACGTGATTTCAAGAGTACATGTATGGTTGCCCTGAATCAATCTCGTATACGCGGCTATGTCACAGGTTACTCTTCACCGGCACCGCCTAACACGCTGGTTGTCTGGCAGATCGGCGTTACAGGAGAGTGGCAAAAAAAGGGGATTGGCAGGAAACTTCTCATCGCCCTTATTGATGAGAATCAGCCTGATTTTCTTGAGGCCACCATTAGCTTGAAAAACCAGGCAGCAATCAATCTGTTCAAATCCGTAGCCCGCCATTTTGATGCGAATTTCCTGTTTTCCAAAATTCCCTTTTTCGATGAAGATGATCTCGGCAAAGATGATGAAGCAGAGCATCTCATGCATATTGGTCCTATTACAATAAAATCATAAAGGTTTTTCCAAAAATGCATCAACAAGAAATGCGATATTTCTTCATCGTACTCTTATTGCTCATTTTTTCCTGTATATCTGTACACAGTAAAGAAGATCAGAAGCAACCTCAGGCAACTGTACCTGTGGCGACTCAAGAAAAGGAAACAGCAGCACATGCTGAAACCCTTAACATGTTGACCTCGCTTGTAAAACTCCAGGAAGGCATCAAGCAGCAGATCGAAATTTCAAAAACAAAGCTGGAAACAACGACCTCGGATGCAGAAAAAATGAGTTTACAGGATGAGCTTACACGGCTTGATCGTCAACTTGCCGGAACCAGCAATGATTTTGAACGGATTGCCACCGGAGTGGAAGTGTCCACGGAAATCGATGAAGCGATCAACTACCTGCACCAGCTTTACCTGGAAATACAACAAGAAATCAGAGCATTACAGGGGCATGAACATGATGATCAAAAAGATCTGTATGATGGCCTGGAAACTC
>JAYEKB010000335.1:0-2197 GCA_034660835.1 Thermodesulfobacteriota bacterium | reverse complement strand
TTAATGGTGATTGGTTTTTCCGGCGGTGCTACCTGAACAGTCGGGGTGCATCCGAAACTGACAAGTACAAGAAGCGACAGTATCATCAGGGCCGGTTTGTTTATCAATGCCATCCTCCATTCAAAATTCTATTCACCAACAGTATGACTACTTGTAATGTTGTTTAACCCTTTTGTCCAGTTCATCGGTTAATCCCTTGCTGAATCGCAGGCTCTGCATGAGAGCGGGCAGGTTTTGTTCAGCATAAATATTTAGGTGTACCGGTCGGCTGGTTTCAAGTTTAGGGCTGGTTCCCTCCAGGCTGATATTCAGGTCAAGCTGCCCGCCGGGAGCATACCTGGCAGTGGTTTTGAGTGAGTTGTAGCGAAAGTCCTCCACGGCCTTCAGTGCGTAACCGGTGAGTCCTGACTGGTTCATGTTTGCAGGTGTATATCGTATCTCTCCCCCGGGCGGCTCATTATAGAGTATACCATCATCTACAGAGATTTCCTTTCCCTTGACAGTAATCGGGATAGTACCGCTCACTCTGCCGTTGACATACAGATCGTCCTTTTGTATCAGATTAACCAATGTTCCGAGGTCTATTTTATTGATATTCACTACGAAATGGTTGTCTGGCTGATTCAGATCATACAGGATTTCCGGACAGCTGATAATGCCGTCAAATACGGATGTCTTGACGTCATTGATCATGATTTGCGGTAACGATCCGGTTTTTATTGGTAAAAAACGTAATTTTGCATGAATGTCATGGATGTCAATGGCGCCGATGAGTTGCTGCAGGGAAAAACTTCCCTCTGCTTTTGAGCGCAGCCGGGGCAGTACGGCAAGGTCTTGCCTGAGAGCAAGCCCTTTGAACAAAAACTGTTTATAAAAACCGCTCCCTCCGGTAACGGCAACAAAGGCGGATAGCTGCATGGCCCTGTCTGGAGCCCATGAACCATCTGCCTTGAAGGATACCTTGCCGCTGTCCAGGTCATATGGGTGCTTCCATGGAGTGACCAGGTTTGCAAGGCTGACTCCCTCCTGGTTCAAGTCAAACCTTCTGTCTGTGCGCAGAGTAATAGAACCGGCAGCCGTGGCAAGGTTATGGTCAAAACCCGCCTGGACTCGACCGGGAATGATTGCAGGAGCAAACTGCAGCTTACCAATGATCCGGTTCTTCGTCAGCTGGAGAGTTCCGTTTAGGTTTTTCAGGGGTAGTTCCTGTTTATTTATTGTGAGGACAGCAGAAGGCGTTGCAATTTCAGTGGTCAGCTCAAGGTTTGGAGAGAAGGTATTCAGGTCTATAAATCGGCAGGTCAGAGGGCCGGTGTTGAGTCTACGTGCTCCATCCTGTATCAGCAGCGGGGTGACATGCAGAGTGTTGGCATTCACAGTCCAGGAGTTTTTGTTTTTGAGATGACTAATCTGCAACGGTTTTTCCGTTTGGATATTCAGGTCGGCTATGTGCAAACTGCCTGCAGTCAGTCCCTTAACCTGCAGGTCTTGTTTCTCTGCAAAATTGAGCTGCAACCGGTCTTTAATCCATAGGAAATTTCCGGACAGGCCCAGGATAAGATTATCAACCCTGGTATTACCCATGACCAGGGTTTTCCCGGAAAATTGTGATCCCTGCGCAAGTTGTATGTTTCGGCCATCAATCTTTCCCGTTGCCTGTACCTGTGCTGAGGATGCACTGAATCCGGGCAGAGCAGGGGAGTCGGCCGATATGGTTGCTGTAAAGGTAGTATCTTCACTTCCCGGCAAGGGAATATCCAGTTGACCTGCCAGTATACCGCTTATTTCAGGAAACGGTTGTTTCAGGTATGGTGCAAGGAAACTGCGTAACAGTATAGCCCGGAGCGAATAACTGCCTTTGATGCGTTGCTGTTTAACCGCAAGTGTTGTGTTCAGAAATTCCTGCTCTTTCGTACGGCCGGTGAGGGTCAGGTTGAGAAGCTGCTTTATCGGGTTGCCGCCCGCCAGGAGATGAAGGCGATGCTCTTTATTGTCGTGTAAAGAGATTTCTGCCTGGATTGTCGAGTTGTTCTGTAAAGGAAGCGGCATTGAAAAACTGCCATCTAATGTGCCGTCAATTTTTGGAAATTTCGGCAGGTCGGTAACCTGCTGCAACAGATCCCGAACCGGACTCAATTGCAGATCAACTGTCCCGGACCAAACATCCGGTTGCAGCGCAAGCCTGGCCTGTACGATT
>JAYEKB010000334.1:0-2198 GCA_034660835.1 Thermodesulfobacteriota bacterium | reverse complement strand
GGAGTAAGGGGCTTTTCGAAGACTGCGCTTATCTACGAAACGACAGAGTAATGCATATGGAAATTCTGTTGCTCACAGACATTGTCATTATTTTAGGATTGTCTGTTGCCGTCTTGCTCTTTTTTCATTTTATCCGCCTTCCGGCGGTTGTCGGGCTTCTTCTAACCGGTATATTGGCTGGGCCCCATGGCTTCGGACTGGTTGGAGCTGTTCACGAAGTCGAGGTGCTGGCTGAAATAGGGGTTATCTTCCTGCTTTTCACCATTGGTATCGAGTTTTCCTTTAAGAAACTTATTGAGATCAAAAAACAAGTCGTTGTTGGCGGGTCTCTTCAGGTTGGCCTGACTATTCTTGCCATATTCGTTATTGCTCGTCTGATTGGCCTGTCTCCACCGGAGGCAATTTTTTATGGTTTTCTTATATCATTATCCAGCACCGCGATTGTTCTCAGGCTGATTCAGGAAAGAGCCGAGGTAGACACACCCCATGGCCGGACCGGCCTGGGAATCCTGCTGTTTCAGGATGTTATCATAGTGCCGATGATTCTCATCACCCCTATGCTGGCCGGGAGCCAACCGGGTCAAATGAATAGTGATATTTTCATTTTTGCGGCCAAAGCCATTGCAATCCTCAGCCTGGTTCCGGTTGCAGCCAAATGGTTGATGCCCTGGCTTTTGTACCAGGTTGCCCGTACGCGCAGCAAAGAACTTTTTTTGTTGACCGTGGTCACCATTTGTCTCGCAATCGCCTGGCTGACCTCTACTGCCGGACTGTCACTCGCACTGGGAGCTTTTATCGCTGGATTGATCATTTCAGAGTCTGAGTATAGCCATCAGGCCCTTGGCAATATACTTCCCTTCCGCAATGTATTTACCAGCTTCTTTTTTGTTTCAATCGGTATGCTGCTGGATACCGGCTTTCTTGTTAATAATCTCCTGCTTATCCTGATCGCTTCAGCCGGAGTTCTTGTTCTTAAAGCAATCATTGCCGTCGGTGCGGCAATACTTCTGGGCTTGCCCCTGCGCTGTGGGATTCTGGCAGGACTGTCCATTTGCCAGGTTGGAGAGTTTTCCTTTATTCTCTCAAGATCAGGAGTAGAACATGGTCTTCTCGCCGATCACTACCAGCTTTTTCTGGCAGTGGCGGTCCTGACCATGGCCGCTACACCTTTTATTATTTCCCTGGCCCCGCGTTTTGCCGATCGTGTTATGCAATCTCCGCTCCCGGTAAAGTTGAAAACCGGGCTCTGGCCAGAGCCGGAGAAGAAAATCCATAAAAGACTCAAGCAGCATCTGGTAATCATCGGTTTTGGCTTCAACGGCCGAAATGTTGCTCACGCCGCCAGGATGACAAACATCCCCTATGTGATTATCGAAATGTCGCCCGATACTGTGAAGAGAGAACGGGAGAAAGGTGAGCCGATTTTTTTTGGTGATGCCATTCATGAAGAGGTGTTGCGCCATGCCGGTATAGAGGATGCAACTGTAGTTGTCGTTGCTATCAATGACCCGGCTGCAACACGGGCAATCATCGAAAACGTCAGAAAACTAACCAGAAAGGCGCATGTGATTGTTCGGACACGATATCTAATGGAAATGCAGCCACTCTATAAATTAGGAGCCAATGAAGTTATTCCTGAAGAGTTTGAGACATCGGTAGAAATTTTTTCCCGTGTACTCGCCAAGTATCTTATTCCAAGGAATGAAATAGATAAGCTTGTTGTCCAGCTCAGGTCTGACGGATATGAGATGTTTCGTAACCTTTCCGAAAAGTCTTCAACGTTTGGAAGCTTAGACCTTCAGCTCCCGGACGTTGAAGTCAGTTCCATGCGCGTTGAGCAGGGATCCCCTGTGGTGGGCATGTCATTGCTGGAGCTTGAACTACGCAAAAAATACGGGGTGACCGTGTTTGCTGTGTGCCGCGATTCACAAATATTTCTTAACCCTGAAGTGGACCGGTCTTTTTACGCTGATGATATTCTTTATGTAATCGGTTCCCCGGAAAAGCTGGCCGAAATCGGAAAGTTGTTTAGTAGAGGAGAGAAATAATGAGACAGTATAGCAGGCTGAGAATCTCGTACCGGGTTCTATTGACAGCGAATAATGTGACAGTCTGGATTGCGGAATGAGGCGAGACATGGTTCAGCACAAAACAAAAATTGCTTTTCTTGATCTGACCGGCTGTTCGGGATGCGAAGT
>JAYEKB010000333.1:0-30316 GCA_034660835.1 Thermodesulfobacteriota bacterium | reverse complement strand
GCATCGGCTTGCCTTCGGTGAACACTTTGCAAATTTAAAGTAGGGAATAATGCGCAATTTTATCATATGATTTACAGAGGTTACCTTAAAATGAGCAAAGTGTTCATGAAATATGCGGGTTAGAATCTGCGCCATCTGTGACAACTTACAATTCCGAGGTATGTGATAACGCATAATTACACACCCCGTGAAGGGTTATGCTTACAACGCAGGGCTTCAGGTTAAACAACAGCCGTTAGAAGTTGCCGCCCATGGCAAAATCCCAGTTGGCATCTTCATCACCATCCTGCTTATCCAGATTGTAGGCCCAGACCAGA
Organism: Thermodesulfobacteriota bacterium; assembly: GCA_034660835.1. Classification (GTDB taxonomy): domain Bacteria; phylum Desulfobacterota; class Desulfobulbia; order Desulfobulbales; family Desulfobulbaceae; genus Desulfobulbus_C. Next base: position 29,999 of record JAYEKB010000333.1, on the reverse strand, counting down.
CGAAGCGGACCCATGGGAGACAACCAGTTGACACCAATACCGGCAGATTTTTTGATCTCGCCAAAATCCCAGTCCTCATCTTCTGCATACACATTACCAAAGTCGGTGAAGACAACACCATGCAGGCCGGCGTCGGTAAGCAAAGGAAAGGACACCTCGATGTTGGAGTACCACATCTTGTCGCCACCGTATTTTTCACCATTTTCAGGGTCAAGGGGACTGATGGATGATGACTTGAAGCCGCGGATGGAGTTCATGCCACCGAGGTAAAAATTCTCATAAACCGGCAATTTACCGTCCTCATTCTCAAAGGCCTGACCGGCTGCCCCCTTGACATGAAAGACCGTTGAAAAGGGCATGGGGAAAAACCAACTGGTCGATCCTTCGAGTTTCGTGAAAGCAGCATCTCCGCCCAGGACACCACCGGCATATTTAACGCTCAGGTTGTTTTTGGAACCGGAACTGGTATTGAACATCCTGTTTCTGGTATCACGGACAATAGAGACTCGTACTGAACTGGTAATATTGATATCTGCAGAGCGCAGGAGATACTCTGAAGCATTTTCGGAAAAATCACTCAGGGTCGTATCGGACAAGGTATAGCCGTAGAAAATTCTCCAGCGCTCCCAGAGGTGATGGCCGAACCGAAGCCCGCCACCCCATGAATCCTTGGTATAATCATCATATTCACGCTCCCAGTTAAATGCGTCGATACCGGCAGACACGTTAGAGTCAAAGATCCTGGGATCGGTATAAGAGAGGTTAAAACGGTTGGTCACTGCGCTCAGGCTGGCGGACAGGGAGAGCCGGGTACCCATTCCCATAAAGTTGTTTTCGGAAATCTCACCCATGAACATAAGTTTATCAGATGAGGAATAACCGGCACCGATGCTGAACTGGCCGGTTGACTTCTCCTTCACATCCACCAGCACGTTCATCTCGTCTTCATTCATGGTGGGCTGCGGGGTCACGTTGACCTCCTCAAAATAGCCTAACCGCTGCAGCCGTTCGGTGGATCTGCGAATGGCCCTGGAATCAAAGACACCACCCTCTTTCACCGTCAGGTCACGGCGGATAACATTATCCCGGGTACGCGTATTGCCCTGGATCGCAATCCTGTTAAAATAGACCAGTGATCCCTGATCCACGTTAAAGGTGATGTCAACCCGTTTACCCATGGCAGACTTGTTGATTCTGGGCTCAACTCCGGCAAATGCATATCCATGCTCGGCATACATGTCTGTCAGTTTCAGGGTATCGTCGCGCAGGACCTCGCGGTTGAGAAATTTTTCATGCCGGACCTGGAGCATGGATATCAACTTTTCTTTTTCCTCGATCAGGTCACCCTTGATATTAACAGTACCAACCCGGTAACGGGGACCCTCTTCAATAACAAAGGTGACATACAGGTCATCTTCTTTTTCTTCCACCTGCGGGGTACCGACCCGGGCCTCGATAAAGCCGTGGTTATTATAAAAAGCGCCCAGACGGGCTGCATCCTGCTGCAGAACATCCATCTTGAGAATCCCACCTTCAGTCAACCAGGAAAGCCAGCTCCAGGACGAGGTCTGGATAACGTCTTCAAGATCACCGTCATCAAAGGTTGTATTGCCCACAAACTTGATACCGGCAATGGACATCTTCTCCCCTTCCTTAATCACAAAACGAACTTCTGCCGTTTGGGGAGTCGGGTAGCTCAGCTTGGCAGTGGCCTGTAAATTGTAGAACCCTTTGGACTTGTACAGTTCCTTGATACGTTTGATGGCATCGTTTAATTTGGCGGGGTTGAGGATGGTGTTGGGCTGGATATTGGCAGCATCACGGACATCGGTCTCTGAAAGTTCGTCGATACCGGCAAAACTGATAGCGCTGATCAACGGTTTTTCCTGCACCCTGAAAATTACCTCTTTACCGGTGGGCGAATCATTGACCTCGATTTCCACGTTGTCGAAATAGCCCATGGAAAAAACAGTCTTCAGGTCCTTGCGCAGGGTGTCGGGGCTGTAGAAGTCACCGGGCTTAGTTGCAATCTTGCGTAGAATAGCGCCGGAATCAATACGTTCGTTACCAGACGGAGCAATAGTGGCAACTATGGTACTGCGGCTGGAAAAGCCCAGGCTATCAACCAGGGTTCCCTCGAGCACCGAATCAATCTCGGCAAGAGAGGCTCCGTCCCGGTAGGAGGAATGCGGCATTGCCGGGTCAAGGACATCAAAAACCCGCATATCAACCGAGATCTGATCGCCGATCATGGTCAGACTGCCCACGGCCACATAGTCAAAACCAGCGGTGTCCGCAACTCTGGTCAGAACAGATGCGGGGGGCGGCCAGGTTCCCTTGTAATCAACCAGTTTTTCGGCTTTGGCCCGCGATAGCATGCTAAAATTTTTAGCTGCAAGCGCTGCCTCAAGAGCGCCATCAACCTGCCGTGCAACCTGACTGCTGTTTTGGGCATTAATTTTCAGGGGCAGAAAAACAGTATTCTGCTCAGCTGCAGACGCGAGCTGGGAAGCGGCCAGCATTATTGCAAAGGTGAGCAGACTGATAACTGACAGCGGCGCGCGACTGATCCGATTACGCGAGGTCCAATCCATGGGAAAATCCTGTTTACTGTTTACTAAAAAGAGTACTGCTTAAAAGAACTGCGCCTCGACCCCTGTCGATGCGCAATTAACAAATAAATATAGCATTATGCCATGTTCTAAATAATTTGCAAACCAATATAGAACGGATTTTATTCCTTCGCCAGAGGCTGATGGCATTCATCCAAAAGTTCAGCCACCTGCTGCTCTAATTTAAGAGCAAGCTCCCGTTTGTCCTTTGCCTTGAAATTTCTGGTCGGAAGGGGAGTACCGATGCGCAGCACAACGTCCCCACCGCGGGCCAGCAGGCTGCCCTTGGGCAGGGCCTGGTGGGTACCATTAAAGCCCACCGGTACAACCGGTACACCCGCCTTGATGGCCAGCACGATGGCGCCGGTTTTAAACGGCTGTAAATGACCTTCCGGACTGCGGGTTCCCTCGGGGAAGATCAGCACTGAAGCCCCCTCTGCAATACGATTTGCTGCATCATTTAAGCTTTTAACGGCTTGTCTGCCCCGAGAACGGTCAATGGAGATAAAATCCACTGCCCGCATTGCTGCCCCGAAGATGGGAATAGCAAAAAGTTCTTTCTTGGCAATCCAGCGAAAATCATGTGGAATGTAGCCCTGAAAGGTCCAGATATCTGTCTGGCTGGTGTGGTTGCCGACAAAAATATATGTCTGGGATGGATCCAGGTTCTCCTGTCCCTCCACCCGTACCCTGATACCCGCAATCCAGCACAGAAGACGTCCCCAGATGCGGGGGAACTGCTGTGCCTTGGCTTTTGATTTGCGAATCCAATGCACGTCTACCAGGGCACCCAGGCAGACCGCAACAGTCAGAGGAGGAATAGTGATCAGGGCCAGAACACCCCGTATGTATTGCAGAGGAGACATATTGATCAAATATCAGCGATCGCACTAAGAGGAAGACTGATCATCCAGCATGTCCTTAAAAGGGGAGGTGGAATCGGCATGGATAGAGTTGATAAGATCCCTTGGATTTTGACGAAAATCCTCCTCCAGTTCATTGCTGCCGAAAAACTCCTCATTAAAGGTGGTAATCAGGTTGAGATGTCCCCAGCGGGTCAGGTAATAAATAACCAACTTGGGCAGGACCGTAAAAATTGTTTCCGTGGGACAGGGGTCAACAAAGCTTGATTCCTGCAGCTTATCGGAGGCCAGGGTCTGTGACTTATAAAAATACTCTAAAAACATGAGCTCCGGTGGCAACCAAACCTTGATGCCGAACCAGTTTAAGAATTTAGCCAGTAGCTCCAGTAAATATTTTCCCACTTTAATGACCGGGTACGGAACGTATATTTCCCTGGGCGTATTGAGTTCAAGATAAGACTTGATAGTCAGGATCAGATCATCGAGATCAACCGGTATCGGGTCGACAAAATGATAGGTTTCACCACTGAATTCATCTCGGTGATTCAGTACATGGTGAACAAAATAGGGGAGCTTGTTGGCGTTGGTAAAGGAATGTGCAACCCCTTTTTTGGTAAACAGACAGGGCATGGATTCATCGGCAATGGTAAAAAATAGCCGATGAAAGCCCTGGATCTTATGATCATGTTCACCGTACACGACCGCCAGTCGGATAACGGTATAATCCAAGCCCTGGTTTGCGGCCATGTAGCGCAGTGTGCGCTCACTCATCAGTTTAGACTTGGCATAGTTGCTCAAATCCGGAGACAGGGGAAGATGATCATCCTCGGTGAGATTTTCCCCGCTGGGCAGGGTGGAAGCAGAGCTCAAGTGGATATAGGGGATTTTCAGCGCACAACAGGCCCGGGCCATGTTCACAGTACCCAGGTAGTTGACCTCGAAGGCCAGTTGGGCATCCGAGTCCAGGGCAGCCATAGAGGCGTTGATGATAAAATCCGGCCGTACCCTTTTCAGGTAGGTCTTAATATCCTGGGAATTCCTGATGGAGAGTTTTTTGGAACTGGGAGCCCGGAGATCGATCTCATCAGGAGTCCTGGTGTTGAAGTAATGGACCAGCGTACCACCGATCAATCCCGAGCCGCCAATGAGAACTCCGAGCCGTTTTTTAGTTTGTACTGGCTGATGCATATTGTCTTCACTGCCGGGTGTTGGATTAATCTTTGTTATCTCCCTGTATATTTTGTCGGATATAGCATAGCCATGGATAAAAAACATCTTTTTTCCTGCAACCGGGGGAACCCTGTTGCGTTGACGATTGGTTATTGATCGACTATGTTACATCCCTTATTTGTCTGAGGTATGCTTTTCCAGGAAGGGCTTTATGCTGCCTGACAGAGAAGAATGAGAGAACGGTCGTTGCTGTTATAAAAAAACCATATCGTAATTAGAGATTTTTTTAGAGGAAAAATATGACAAAAATTCAAGTGAAAAATCCTGTTGTTGAGCTCGATGGCGATGAAATGACGCGTATTATCTGGGCTTTTATCAAGGAAAAGTTAATTCTGCCCTACCTCGATGTGAATTTGAAATATTTTGACCTGTCTGTCCAGAAACGGGATGAAACTGAAGATCAGATTACCATTGATGCCGCCAATGCGATCAAGAAATACAGGGTGGGCGTCAAATGCGCCACTATTACTCCGGATGAAGTCCGGGTGGAAGAATTTGATCTTAAAGAGATGTGGCGTTCGCCCAATGGCACCATACGAAATATAATCGGCGGCACGGTTTTTCGCCAGCCGATTATCTGCAATAACATTCCACGGCTTGTTCCCGGCTGGACAAAACCCATAGTGATCGGTCGTCATGCCTTTGGCGACCAGTACCGGGCCACGGATTTTCTGATTCCCGGACCAGGCAAACTGACCATGAAATTTGAACCGGCTGATGGCAGCGAACCCATAGAGTATGAAGTCTTTGACTTCCCGGGCAGCGGCTGCGCCATGGGTATGTATAATTTAGATGATTCAATCCGTGGCTTTGCCCGCTCCTGCATGAACTATGGGCTGGACCTTGGCTGGCCGGTGTATCTCTCCACCAAGAACACAATTTTGAAAAAATATGACGGCCGCTTTAAGGATCTTTTTGAGGAGGTGTTTGCAGCGGAGTTTGCCGATCGTTTTGCAGAGGCCGGGATCACCTATGAGCATCGGCTCATTGATGACATGGTGGCTGCGGCCATGAAGTGGGAAGGTGGTTTTGTCTGGGCCTGTAAAAATTATGACGGTGATGTGCAGTCCGATACCGTGGCCCAGGGGTTTGGCTCACTGGGCCTGATGACATCCGTCCTGATGACCGAGGACGGGCTGACCGTTGAAGCTGAAGCGGCCCATGGAACGGTGACCCGTCACTTTCGGGAGCATCAGAAGGGAAACAAGACCTCGACAAATCCCATTGCCTCAATTTTTGCATGGACCAGGGGCCTACACTATCGCGGCATCTTTGACAATACTCCCGATGTAGTCAAATTTGCCGAGACTCTGGAAAAAGTCTGTGTTGAGACTGTTGAGTCGGGTTTTATGACCAAGGATCTGGCTCTTCTTATAAGTGGTGATCAGGGTTTCCTGACCACGGAGGAATTTCTGGCCAAATTGGATGAAAATCTCAAAATAGCTATGGCATAACAGATGACTGTATCACTGCGGGCTTATTGCCCGCAGTGTCTCTGCCTCGTCTTTTCCTGAGACTGATAACGAAGTGTCTCTCCTGCAAGCTGTAAAAGATCTGCTCTTTCCCTGCCGCTGTCTGGCCTGTGACAAGCCTCTCAGCCGCTACCGATTACCCCTGCTCTGCAACACCTGCCTCCCTCTGCTCTCACCAGTTGTTTCTCCCCTCTGCCTCTGTTGCGGCAAACCCTTTCCATCGGGTGAAGATCATCTCTGCGGTGAGTGCCTTGGGGACAGTTTTGCTTTTAACTGTGCTCGCTCAATTTTCCTTTACCAGGAACCGGTGAGTTCACTGCTGGTCCAGTTTAAATTTGGCGGCAAACTGACCGGACTTGTTACCCTGGCCGAACTGGCGAAACAGGCAGGCGGGGAGAATTTATTCAAAGAACCTGATCTTCTATTACCGGTACCGCTGCACATAAAACGACTACGGAGCCGCGGCTTTAACCAGTCCCTGCTCCTTAGCCGTTCCTGTTTTCCAAAGTGGCAGGGAAAAATCCGGACAGACCTGTTGTTGCGCCATCAAGCAACTATTCCCCAAACAAACTTAAGCGGCAAAGCCCGGCGTAATAATCTGAAAGGAGCCTTCAGCATAGATAGACCTGAGGAAATTGCAGACAGAAATGTCCTGCTTGTCGATGACGTGTACACCACAGGATCTACTTTGCACGAATGTGCAAAGACTCTGCTAAAAGCCGGTGCAGCACGAATCGAGACCTTTACCCTGGCCCGGGCATTATAATGGGTATTTGCTCACCTGGCGGGCACCAATTTGTGGTACATCGGAACTAAACAGACGGCTCCGGGATATTGACGCATTTTTTTTTACCATCCCTTATTTCCGCCAATGCCTCTGCTGCTGGGATCTCAAACCAGGAACAAACTCGTAAGAGAGAATTAGCGCTTTTTAAAGTAATGTGTAGAATAGGAGAGAATAAGTGAATTTAATTATGTTAACAACTTGTTGACAGCACAACCATACACCTGACAACATCTTATAATTAAAAGGAATATATTAAAAAAATATAAAAAGTACGGTTTTAAGCTGTTTTCTTATTCCCACCGCCTGTAAACCCTGTTCACTGCAGGAGACGATTTTTCGACTCTCTGAATCGAAGTTCGTCTGCAAATCGAGCTCAATCGTTTTTGACTAAAACACTGGTTTCCAGTTAAACATTACATCAATCATCTTGATCGCCGAACAGATCATTTCTACTTATTGCAACCCTTTTTTAGGCACACTGGAAAAATCATCAATGCTGTGGGATACCGTTAAAGACTCTTTACATGGCTTGCTTCCTAAAAGCGAGTATGGCCTGTGGATCAAGCCGATTACCTGTTTGAAAGAAACCGATACGGCTCTGGAACTTACCTGCCCGGATCGATTTTTCTGCGCCTGGATCGAAGAACGCTACTTAAATATCATTGAGTCCAGTCTTGGCGAGATCAGTGATGTTCCCCTCACCATCCGGCTGAGTGTGACTGACACTCCGACCCTGCAGCTGGAGCACAACGGTTCAGGCCAGTTACGGTTGCCCGGTATGAGCACAGGGGCCTCCTCCATCAGGTCTTTGCACCCGGCCTATACCTTTGATCAATTCATGGTTGGGGAATCAAACATGCTGGCCCGTTCCGCCTGCGCTGCCATTGCATCAGGCGACCTGACTTTCGGCAATTGTCTGTTCATGAACTCCGACACCGGGCTGGGTAAGAGTCATCTTACCCAGGGCGTGGTGCATCAGGTCATGAGTAGTTCTCCGGCCACCCGCATGCAGTACCTTACTGCCCAGCAGTTTTCTGCTGAAATGGTGAAAGGTATCCGTGGCGGGACCATGGAACAGTTTTCCAGAAAGTTCATCAACGGGTGCGACCTGCTGCTGGTGGAAGACGTGCACACTCTGACCGGAAAGACCAAGACCCAGGAAGAGCTCAACAACGTGCTGGACTACCTGATCAAATCCGGCAAACGGGTCATCCTGACCTCGGCCGTTGCCCCTCGCAGGTTAAAGGGTCTGGACGAAGATTTCCGCTCCCGTATGACCTCCGGCCTGGTCACCGGCATCGAGGCCCCGGAATATGAAACCAGGGTCTCCATTATCCGCCATAAGGCAGCGGTCAACGACCTGAAGCTCTCTGATGAGCTGGTAAATTACCTGGCATCTCACCTGTCGGGTGATATCCGACGCACCGAAAGCGCCATTATCGGAATCAAGGCCAAATCCTGTCTACGTGATACGCTGCCAAACATGGAACTGGTACGGGAAGTGCTGCACGGCCTTATCGGCAACCAGTTCCGGCTCAATGGTGAAACCATCCGTGATTTTGTCGGCTGTCAGTTCAATGTCTCTGTGGAGGAATTGCAATCACGTTCCCGTAAACGTGCAGTCACCTTTCCCCGCCAGGTGGCCATGTTCCTGACCAGAAAGTACACTGAAGAATCCCTGGCCGATATCGGCAGCCTATACAACCGTGACCACTCCACTGTACTGCACGCCATCAAGGTCATTACCCGCGGGATGGTACGAAAAACCAGCATCAAAGAGCAGATGAAAATGCTCTGCACCAAACTTAAAAAAACAGGGACAAGGGGTTAGGGACGAGTGGTTAGAGTTCGTTTATAACCGGCTCATGTCTTTTGGATACAGCCCTGGCAACAAAAAACCGGTGAGCGCCTGCTTCCCGGTTTTTTTGTTTCCAATCCCTCGCCCCTAATCCCTTATCCCTGCTGTTCAAAAATAGATCCCTTTTACCTCGTTACTTTCCTCTTCCGACATGCCGACCAGAATACGTTTAGCGACCTTCCAGGCCTCCTTGTGCATGTCGTTGATGCCGATACCCTGCCAGCCGAAACCGCAGATGTGCAGATTTTCGTAATCTTCATGCAGCGTCTTGCGCCAGCTGAGCAGAGCCGGATAGCCCTCTTCAAGCTGAGGAATGCCGCTTTTTGGCCTGAGCACCCGGCTGAACACCGGCGGCTCGGGCAGGTCAATGAGTTCTTTTAAGTCCAGATACACCTTGTCGATGATCTGATCATCTGATAGTTCAAGTCGCTGGGGATGTCTGCGGCCACCAACAAGGGCCTCCAGCAGCACATGGCCTTCAGGAGCCCGACCGGGAAACATATGGGAAGAGAAAAGGGCTCCCAGGGTAAAACGGTTTTCACGCTCCGGGGCCAGATAGCCAAAGCCAAAGGGAATACTTGCACGATCACTAAACCCCAGAGCCACGGTTGCGATACGGGCCTCGGGAATGGAGCTCAAGGGCGGAGCCACTACGGTTGCACTCGCTATCAGGTCCAGGCAACGGTTTACCGGCAGGGCCAGAACCAGATGGTGGCAGTGCAGTTCCAACTGAGCAGTACGAACCAGCCAGCCCTTATCTGTCTGCTCAACAGAGTGGGCCGCAGTTCGGTACATGATCTCGCGATTTAAGGCCAACCCTGCTGCCATTGCCTGGGGAAACCGCTCCATGCCGGAGCTGAAGCTGGTCATGGCAGGCAGTCCTTTTTTCTTTTTTTTGTCCTTCCGACCCGAGCGAACCTTGTTAACAAACCCCTTCAACACGGAGCCGTGGGTCTGTTCCATCGTGTACAGTCCAGGCATGACCGCCTCAAGTTTAAGCCGCTCAATATCTCCGGCATAGGTGCCGGTGAACACTGCATCAGCAAAGGGCAGCAATGCCTTGCCGAAACGGTGCTCAATCCACTGGGCAACCGTAGGCTCACCCTGAAGCGGTTTTTGCAAGACTTCAGCCAGTACCCTCAACTTGGCAGTCAAAGGAATAAGGGGTGCTTTCAGGATCTTGAGTGGCTGCTGGGGAATTAGTTTCAGCTCACCGTCAAGGCAGACATAACGGACAAATTCAGCCAGGGGGGCCTTCTCCACTTCATTGTCAAGACCGGCCTCGTGCACCAGGACCCGGCTCTCCAGACAGTTATCTAAAAAACCGTGCGCACCGCCCTCGGCAAGATACCCTTCCTCAAGATGGGACCTGACAGCACCTCCTGGGTGATCTCCCTGCTCCAGGACCAGCAAAGAAACACCCGGCTGTTTATGCTTTAAAAAGGTGGCAACAGCCAGCCCGGACAGTCCGGCACCGATGATCAGAATCTCTGCAGAAGGTTTCACCATAAATAATCTCGTAAAGACAGGGTTTCGTATTTCAGTGTTGACAGGATGCAGTCAAAGCGTAAAAGAACAGGAAGAGTTGCTGTAATTCCCGCTTATTCACAGTCTTGACAGTCAGGCAATCATGCTTACCATGTCGGCTTACAACTTGTAGGTTTGTGATACAGTAGAGTTAAAGTGATGAATTACTGTTGCGCAAACAGATTACATATAACCAATATATATAGTGCAAACCATAAAAAAGAGGATAGCAACTATGACTTCAAAGGTTGAAACCAAACAGTTTCAGGCAGAAACCAGAAAAGTTCTCGATATTGTCATTAACTCACTCTATACCGAACGGGACATTTTTGTCCGGGAACTGGTTTCCAACGCAGCAGATGCGCTGGAGAAATTTCGTCATCTCTCGCTCACAGAGAAACCGGAATTTGATGCCCATATGCCCCTTGAAATTTCCATTGACTGTGATGACAAAAAGCACACCCTGACCATCACCGATACAGGTATCGGTATGACTGCAGCAGAACTGGAGACCAACCTGGGCACCATTGCCCATTCCGGTTCCGGCAACTTTTTGGAAGAACTTGCTGAAGCGGCCCAAAAAGACGTCAACCTTATCGGCCAGTTCGGGGTCGGCTTTTACGCCTCCTTTATGGCAGCTGAAAAGGTAACGGTCCAGACCCGTTCCTGGGACGGCAGCGAAGGCCACGAGTGGCAGTCCGACGGCGGCGGCTCCTATACCATCAGTCCCTGCGAGGGATTGCACCGGGGCACCAGAATAATCCTTGATCTCAAAGACGATGCCCACGAATATGGTCAGAAATTTACTATTGAGCGCATCATCAAACAATACTCCACCTTTATTCCCTTTCCGGTCAAGGTTGAGGGCAACAAGGTCAACACGGTAGAGGCCATCTGGAGCCGCTCCAAGAGTGAAATCACGGATGAGGAATATACCGAGTTTTACAAGTTTGTCGGCAATGCTGTTGACGAGCCCTCCTATCGACTCCACTTTGCAGCCGATGCACCACTGGCCATCAACGCCCTGCTCTTTGCGCCCAAAGAAAATTTTGAGTCCATGGGTATGGGCCGGATGCAGCCCGGTGTCAATCTCTACTGCCAGAAGGTACTCATTGACCAGCACAGTGAAAACATCCTGCCCGAGTGGCTGCGTTTTGTAAAGGGCGTAGTTGACTCGGAGGACCTGCCCCTGAATATCTCCCGTCAGTCCCTGCAGGATAACGCCCTGGTTATGAAACTGCGCCAGGTCATTACCAAACGCTTTCTCAAATTCCTGGCAGAGGAGGCAAAAAAGGACAGTGACAAGTACCAGGAGTTCTGGAAGACATTCGGAATTTTTCTCAAAGAAGGCGTAACCACTGATTTTCAATTTCAGGCAGAACTTGCCAAATTGCTGCGCTTTGAATCCTCTGCCGCAGAGCCGGGGGTCATGATCTCACTCGATGACTACGTGGGACGTATGAAAGAGAGCCAGACCGAGATTTATTATATCAATGGACCCAGCCGGATTGCCATTGAAAACGGGCCTTATGTGGAGATGTTTAAAAAACGTGAAGTTGAGATCCTCTATACCCTTGAGCCCATTGACGATTTTGTTCTCTCCCATCTTGGCCGGTACGACGACAAAAAACTGGTTTCAGCCGACCAGGCTGATCTGCGTTTACCGGAGACAACAGATGAGGGTGACGAAGAAAAAGAAGAACGTAACGAGGATATCCTGCCCGAGGAGATCCAGCAGTCTCTCTGCAAGTGGATGAAAGAGGTGCTGGCTGAACGGGTGAAGGAGGTCAAGCCTTCTTCTCGTCTGGTGGACAGCCCGGCCATGATCGTCAATGTCGATGGAATGATGACCTCTTCCATGGAACGTATTATGAGAGCCCAGGGTGCACCCGAGGAACAGCTGGCCATGGGAGGGAAAAAAGATATGGAAATCAACCCTGCCAGCCCACTTATCAAAAAACTGGCCGATCTGCGCGTCAAAGACCAGGATTTTGCCAAAGACGTAGTGGAGCAGATCTTCGATAATGCCATGATTCAGGCAGGTCTGCTGGTTGATCCGCAACAAATGGTTAAGCGAAATTACCGCATTCTGGAGAAGATGGCTGACGGGAAATAAAGGTTTAAGGTATGGAGTAAAAGGTATAAGGTATAGGAAATAAGTCGTCAGGTATCACAGGTATCCGGTAAATTTACCACCTGTTGCCTTCTGCCTGACACTAAAGCCTGAATCCTGAAACCTAATAATGCCACGAGGAACTCCAATGCAACGCATGTTGATCTGCCTGCTTGCTTCTCTTTTTCTGCTTGGCGGCTGTTACACCAAGCAGGTTCGACACCTGGCCTCGGATGCCGCCCTTATCAAGCCGGGTCAATCCAGCCGCCAGGATGTACTGCGCTACCTGGGCGAACCCAACGGTCACCGCACGGTTTCGCCGGGAGTGGAAGAATATGTCTACTACGAAGACCGGAAAGGCACCCTGGGCACAATGCCGCTGGTTGGCTCATGGATTGATCCTGAAGGTTACGAGATGATCCTTGTTACCCTGGACGGCGACCTGGTCACGGGCTGCGAGTTCCGGCTCTTCAACCAGGCCGACCAGGACTGGGTTGAAGATTTTACCTGGGAAGAAGTACAGTGATCACCTCGTCTCCTTTTACTATCCACCGGCAACGAATGGTGGAGGAGCAGCTTATTCCCCGGAATATCCATGACCCGGCCACGTTAAATGCCATGGGAGTCGTACCCAGGCATCTGTTTGTCGAAGATGCCATGCAGGCCAGGGCCTATGGCGATTATCCTCTGCCCATCGGCAGCGGCCAGACCATTTCCCAACCCTTTATCGTGGCCCTTATGACCCAGGCCCTGGAACTGCAAGGACATGAGCAGGTCCTTGAAATCGGCACCGGATCGGGGTACCAGGCAGCCATCCTGTCGCAGATCTGTAAACGAATTTTCACCATCGAGCGAATTGATTCCCTGGTCGGAAGGGCGCGTAAAATCTTTGACAGACTCCATTACCATAATATTGTCTCCCGTATTGATGACGGCACCATCGGCTGGCCGGACAAATCACCTTTTGATGCCATCCTGGTTACAGCAGGCGGACCAAAGATTCCCCAGCCGCTGATCGAGCAGTTGGGCGATCCGGGCAGGCTGGTTATTCCCGTGGGCAATCAACTGGTGCAGGAGTTACAACTGCTTGAGAAAAAAGACGGTGAAATTTCAATTCGCACCATCGAACAGGTACGGTTTGTCGACCTGATCGGTACTCATGGCTGGCAGAACTGAGATAAGCCATCAGGGGCACCCCATCTTCACGCGGTTACTTCTGCCCGCATAGAGCGGCTATAGCAAACAGAAGTAACCGCGCAGGTAAGCGGTGCGTAGCGAAGACTCCGAATCCGGGGCTCCCCTGATGGCTTACAACTCTGAAAAATATAAAACCACATAGAGACACCCTCCCGATTGGTTACGAACTGAGATGGAAGAAACAAAAAAACTTTCCCTGTTGCAGCGGATCTACAACAGCTGCATGGAGTGGATCCAGACCCCGGCCGGCATCTGGGTTTTATTTTTCATTGCTGTTGCCGAATCCTCGTTTTTTCCCATCCCTCCTGATGTCTTCCTGATCGCGCTCTGCATCGGGGCTCCAAAGAAATCCTTGAAATTTGCCGCTGTCTGCGCCGCAGGTTCAGTTATCGGTGGAGCACTGGGATACGGACTCGGGCTTGCCTTCATGGACACCCTGGGTCAGCGCATTCTAACCCTGTACGGCCTTGGAGAGAAATACAACGTCGTCCAGGAACTCTACCGGCAATACGATGCCTGGGCCGTGGCCGCTGCCGGTTTTACACCGCTGCCGTACAAGCTGTTCACCATCACCGCCGGTGCCTTTAAGATCAACTTCCCTACCTTTATGCTGGTTTCACTTGTTGCCCGCTCTGCCCGTTTCTTTCTGGTTGCAGGCCTGATCTACAAGTTCGGCGCTCCGGTCCAATATTTCATCAACAAATATTTCAACATCCTGACCATTGTCTTTCTGATACTGCTGGTCGGCGGATTTGTGCTGATTAAAATGCTGCTGTAAACCCCAGTACAGGCAGAGAATGCAAAGTTCTTTAATCAGTAATATTTCTCCGCGTTCTCTGCGTCTCTGCGGTGTAATTCCATTCCGGAACCGCAAACCGAAATTTATTTTCCTATCCGGCTTTTGCTACATAGATATCCTGTAATAATAATTGACCGTTGTTGTATTAGTATGTAATCTGAAAAAAGATCAAACCATTCACAATTGCCAATGAAACCTGGCTGCCAGCCAGCTTCAGCAGCCGAAAACAAAAAAACACCCCCTCTGCAGAGGATTAGTATGAATTTTAAAAAAGCAAAACAAAATCGGATTTTTCAGGACATTGTCGATCAGATAGAAGAGGCCATTCTGGATGGCCGTATACAGCCGGACGAACGGTTACCTGCTGAGCGGGATCTCTGCGAACAGTTTAAAGCCAGCCGTGGAACCCTGCGCGAGGCCCTGCGTATTCTGGAACAAAAAGGGCTGATTGAAATACGTCTTGGTTCCGGCGGCGGTGCCTTTGTCCGGGACAGTAACTGTGAACTGATGACGGAGAACCTGGCCATGCTCATCCGTTCGGATAAAGCAACCCCGGCCCATCTATTGGAATTTCTCGAAGAGATTGAAGCAACCGTTGCTGCCCTTGCAGCTAAGCAAGCCAATGCAAATGACATTGCAAGCTTGAAAAAACTGGTGCTTAAGGCGCAGCAGCATAAAAATAACGGGCCGGATGAGTGGGAGCAATTTGAGAGGGTTGACGATGAAATTCAACAGGAAATAGGCCGCATTGCCGACAATCCCATCTATGGTTTTATTCTGCAGTCCATCCATGACAACATTGACCGGTATTATGACCGTAACCTGCAAATGGACGAGGATGAACTCAATGATACATTCCAGGATCTGCGGATGATGGTCTACGCCATCGGCCGCAATGATGAATCATTGGCAGCCCGCCAGGCCCGGGCACGTGTGCTTCGTGTCAGTGAGAACCTGGAACAAAAAAAGCGGTAGCAAACCTCTGCATGACAGCCCCTCCTTCTCAATTCATGCTTAAATATTGATCCGGTAGCTGTGATGCGAAACCAGAGCAAGGCCTATATCCTGACCGTACTGGTCATTATCTTCTGGGCAACAGCGGCCTCCGCCTTTAAAATTGCCCTCAGTTATGTAACCCCGTACACCCTGCTCTTCTACTCCACTCTTTTTTCAACCATTTCCCTGTTCATTATCCTCACCATCCAGGGCAAACTGGACCTGCTTAAAAAAATCAACCGCAAAACGCTTGGCAAGGCCGCCCTGCTCGGATTTCTCAATCCCTTTCTCTACTATGTTGTTCTGTTCAAGGCTTACGCCATCCTGCCCGGACAGATTGCCATGAGCTTGAACTATGGCTGGCCCCTGGTGCTCACCCTGCTGTCCGTACCCATCCTGGGTCAGCAGTTGAGCAGGAGCCAGTTACTGGCCGTACTAATCAGCTTTATCGGGGCAGTGATCATCGCCACCAGGGGTGAATTCACCAGCTTCGGGGGGGTCAGCCAACTTGGTGTTCTGCTTGCAGCAGGATCCACTCTGATCTGGGCCACATACTGGCTCTTTAATGCAAAGGACGGCCTTGATCCGGTGCTCAAACTCTTCACCGGTTTTTGTTTCGGTTTTTTATTCACCACCCTGTTCGGTCTGGCTACAAAAGGAATCTCTCTCCCTCCAGCCCTGGCCTGGCTGCCGCTGATCTATGTCAGTCTCTTTGAAATGAGTATCACCTTTGCCCTCTGGCTCACGGCCCTGCAGCTGACATCTTCAGCTGCCCGCATCAGCAACCTGATCTATGTGACCCCTTTTTTCTCTCTGTTGATCCTGCACCTTGTAATAGGGGAAAAAATTTACCCGGCCACCTTTGTCGGCCTGTTGCTTATTGTAGGGAGTATCCTGTTTCAGGGCTGGCTGGGTAGGAAAAAGGTGAGGGATAAGAGATAGGACAAGACTCTAATTTTACTTTAACTTCTCAGTTCTGATATCGCTCAGCAACTGCTTGAACACAGGGTTTTCGCGCAGCAGAAAACGTGCGGTGTCAACCAGGCTGTCCACCTCCGATGCAGGCAGGGAAAAACTTGTTGCGATATTATTAAATAACTGGCGCTTTTTCTGATCATAAATGGAATTAAAATCCAGCTGAATAAAATAGGGGGTGATCTCCCTGCCGGGTGTTGACAACTTGGTCGCCCACTCTCTAAAACTGTTTTCCACCAGAATCAGACTCTCCATGTTATACCGCTGCAGCTGGGCATCTGTAACAGCGTTAATCACCTCTCCAACGGGTGGTTCATCTGCCGACTGTTCCATGGGTTGAACGGGCTGTGTCTGCGCATTAACCAGCAGTACAACAAGTTTTTCTACATTGTTGCCCCGCAGTTGCTCTGCCGCATGTCCGGTACCGCCCAGCAGGGTTACCCTATCGTAAAGGGCACGGACCCCAAGGTTATCCGTGATACCGCCGTCCACCAGGTGGATATATTTTCGCTCTTCCTTATTGGTATACGAATCAATACCTTTGACCATTGCGGCAAGCCGGAGATCATTCTCAGCCTTCTGCCGGGTAGCAGCATACCAGTCAGGATATCGTATTTCACAGGTATCGTAGTTTTCCAAAACAACAGGCGCAAAGGCAACCGGTACAGCAGATGAGGCTGCCACTGCCCGGGCAATCGAAAAACTGTTATAGTCCGAGCAGAGCAGATCAAAATAGCCCTGGGTAAACGGAAACCTCTGTCCCAGACCCAGATCGGTGGCATTTATCTGAATATAGGGCCCATGATTGGCCTTGAGATCTGCAAAGGTTTTACCTGCAAAGATATACTTGTCATAATAATCTACAGCAAGTTCGGTGCGGTCAAAACCCGTGGTCAGCATCTTCCACCAGTTCAGAGGATTAAACACGCCGTTGAGCAAAATTTTCTGGACATTATTTTTCAGAAAGACCTGCTCATAATCCTCAAAGATCCTGTCTCCGAACAGACCATAATAGGCGGCGGTAAAGCTGCCGCCCGATACTGCGCTGATACTGTCGACCTCGTCAAGCAGCTGCAGGTTCCTGCTTCCGCGCTGATACTGCGTGTCGCGAAGCTCTTTCAGCACACCGTAGGAAAAGGCAGCCGCCCGGGTACCTCCCCCGGAAAAAACCAGCAGCAACAGTACCTCGCCACCATAGGGTACCGGCAATTCCAGCTGCTCAACCCAGTCCTCTACGGGTTCACTGGAAAGGGTCTGTTCATTGTCTACCCTGGAATAAAACGCACAGCCGTTCAGGGTAAGCACGACCAGCAGGGACAGGATTGTGCACAGACCGGGCAAACCTCTATCAGGATTACGGTTGGACATTATAGGTACCAGGTGCTGGATCAGGAAGACTGCTGACCGGTCTGCTTCAAGGTTGCCATGGCGGTCGCTATCATGGATGCGACATCAGTCAGATTGCCGGGCAGGATCATGGTATTATTTTCTTTGGCCAGTTTGCCGAACTGATCAAGATATTTTTTGGCAACCTCCAGGTTGGCCGCCTCGTGACCTCCCGGGGCTGACAGAGCCTCACCAACCTTGCGTATACCCTCGGCTGTTGCCTCGGCAACTTTCAGAATTTCCTGAGCCCGTCCTTCGGCCTCATTGATCCGTTTCATCTTTTCGCCCTCGGACAGGGCAATGGCCTCGGATCGGTCACCCTCAGCCCGATTAATCACCGACTGCCGCTCACCTTCGGACTTGGCGATCTCGGCCCGTTTTTCACGTTCGGCCCGCATCTGTTTTTCCATGGCCTCCAGAACTGAACGCGGCGGCTGGATATCCTTGATCTCATAGCGCAGGACTTTGATGCCCCAGTTCTGGGCCGCCTCATCCAAGGCTTCCACAACCTGCTGATTCAAAATTTCACGGGCCTCAAAGGTATTATCCAGGGAGATTTTACCGATTGCCGATCGCAGAGAAGTCTGGGCCAACTGGGTGGTGGCAAAGTGGTAATTTTCAATGCCATAGGCCGACTGGCGGGCATTCACCACCTGCAGGTAGAGTATGCCGTCCACCTCCATGGTCACATTATCTGCTGTTATGCAGGTCTGGGCGGGAATATCAATGGGCTCCTCTTTCAGACTGCGCCTATAGGCAATGCGATCAAGAAAGGGGATCAGGATATGGAACCCGGCCCCCAGGGTAGTCCGGTACTTCCCCAGCCGCTCGACAACGTATTCATTACGCTGCGGAACAACCACCGCCGATTTCACCAGTACAACAACAATAAAAACAACCAGGGCGACAACACCTATCAACAAACTATCCATTATTTCCTCCTTTCCTGCACTCAGAGAGCGCGGACTTTGACGGTAAGGTCTTTCTTCTCCACAATGACTACAACAGTATCTACCGGTATCGCCTCATCTGCAACAGCCTTCCAGGACGAACCGCCGTACTTGACCCGTCCCGCGGCAGGCGGCACAATGGCCTCCGTCACAACACCGGTGGCCGGAGCAGGATCGACATTAACGGAATCACCTTCTTCAAGCGCACCGCCAAGAAAAACAGAACGAACCCATGACCTGAGCAGGGCGAGTGTGGCCAGCGAACAAACAAGGAAAATGACCAGCTGCACGGTGAGAGACACATCGGTCATGGCCAGTACCAGGGCAACACACCAGGCCCCGATGCCGAAAAAGAAGATTATAAATCCGGGTAAGGCAAGCTCAATGGCATAACAGGCAATGCCGACCAGGAACCATGCAAGAACAGGTGAAATGGACATATGGGGATCCTCTTGGAAAGACGTTAACAATCTCTTCTATTATCAACATAACCTATCACAGCATCAGCGTTAAGAACAAATCAGAAAATGGCTCAATGAATCGGGAGACACCACTTCAATAGGCCATAATAATTTATGAAATGACCCCTCCTGATTAACAAAAAACGCAACAAATCAATAACCTCTATTCGTTCTATCAATAATATTTATGCTTGACTGAATAACTATTCATACGGTAAAGTATTTTAAGAAAAATTCTTTCTACAAAAAAAATTTAATTATGCATAGTCGCTCTTTTCTGGCAACAGGCAACCCATTTCTCTATTATCTACTGATTCTACTGATCAGTTTTTCTACTTTTTTCCCTGATTGTACCTCCGGATCAGATGCCAGGGTAGTGCGGGTTGGTTTATACGATAATCCGCCAAAACTTTTCCATGGAATGCAAGGTACTCCAAAAGGTATTTTCCCTGAGATCATTGAAGAAATAGCGAAAACGGAAAACTGGAAAATTGAATGGGTGGTCGGGACATGGAATGAAGGCCTGGCACGCCTTGCATCCGGCGATATCGATATCATGCCCGATGTTGCCTACTCCCTGAAGAGAGCGGAAAAGTACGAATTTTCAGATGAACCGGTGCTTATCAACTGGGGGACTCTCTACACACACACTGGTGTACAAGTTGTCTCCATACCCGATCTTGCAGGAAAACGAATTGCTGTTATGCGTGGCAGTATTCACACAGACGGTGATGAAGGAATACGCGAACAAGTCAATAAATTCAATGTTTCCTGTGAATTTATCGAATTTGATACTTATCAGGGTGTATTTCAGGCGCTGCAAAACAATCTCGCCGATATCGGCGTGGTTAACAGGTTATATGGAACGACTTCCCAGAAGCTGTATGATGTCCTGCCGACAAAGGTTGCCTTCAATCCCCGTCACCTGAAATTTGCCTTTCCACCTGATGGAAGCCAAACCCCTTACCTGAAAAAGATAATTGACCAGCACCTGAAAACTGCCCATCTTCAGCCCGCCTCAAAAATTTCTCAAATTATAAAAGCATACCTGCCTGATATTCAGTACAATTTTACCACCGATACGCAACAGGTGCATCTCACGGCCGCAGAAAAATTCTGGATAAAAGCACATCCCACTATCCGCGTCGGAATTGATCCCGAGTTTGTACCCTTTGAATTTGTTGACAACAATGGTGAATACAGCGGTTTTGCTTCTGACTATATTCGACTATTAAATCAACGCTTGGGATTGAATATGCAGGTCGTTGCCGGTTTAACCTGGAATCAGGTTATGACTATGGCCCAGCAGGGAAAAATCGACATGCTGCCTGCTATCGGCTTTTCCAACAAACGCACTCATTTTTTTTCCTATACCACTCCATATATCGGTTTTTACCGAATGATCTTCAGTCGTTCCGATGCCCCTTTCATAGCCGACATACGAGATCTGGCTGATCTCAAGGTAGCTGTACAGGCGAAATCATCCCATGCCGCCTGGATTCAAGAACATACCAAACTGACGCCGGATTATTATAACACCCTTGAAGAAACCATTAAGGCAGTATCTGAAGGAAAAGCCGATGTTCTCATTGGTAATCTGGCAGCATGCACCTACTGGATACGAAAACTCAATTTAACAGATGTACGGATAGCTGCTCCTGTATCTCTGGAACGGCAACTTGTTCATATGGCAGTTCGCAAGGATTGGCCGGAGCTTACAGGAATACTGAACAAAGGCCTTGCCTCTATTTCTGCACAAGAGGTTGAAACCATTCGTAACCGATGGCTTGCTGCAGGGTATAACGTTGGAATATCATCAAAGATTGTCTGGCAGCGAATTGGGGCTGCTTCGTTCCTTGCTCTCTTGCTTGTTGGTTTTTTCTGGCTATGGAATAAACGGTTAAAACAGGAAATAAAACTCAGGAAAAATGCTGAAATAGACCTTCTTAATACCCAGGATAAGCTTGAAGAGAAGGTGACGAAGCGAACCAGAGAATTAGAAGAAAATAAAAATTACCTCCAGTCAATATTTGATGCCCCAAGTGAGGCAGTTTATATCCATGACACTGAGACAGGTGCAATTCTCGACGTAAACCATGCCATGCTCCAAATGTACGGTGTTACCCGTGCAGAAGCCCTGCAGTCAACTATTGATGATTTCAGCTTAGGTGAATATCCCTACAATCAGGAAGAGGCTGACAAAAAAATCCAGCTTACCCTTACCGATGGCCCGCAGACATTTGAGTGGTTGTCAAAGAAGAAAAACGGACAACTCTTCTGGACTGAAATCGGGCTTAAGCTGACAGAGTCCGATGATCGATCTTATATCATTGCCGTAGAGCGTGATATTGATGAAAAGAAAAAAGCAGAACAGGTTTTAGCTGCCGAGCAGGAACGTCTTGCCGTTACTCTTCGTTGTATCGGTGATGGTGTCATTACGACCGATACCGAAGGAAAAATAGTTCTCTTAAATAAAGTCGCAGAAGAGTTGACAGGGTGGTCCAATGAGGATGCTCAAGGAAGAAAATCATCAGAAGTATTTAATATCATAAATGAAATAACCGGTAAAAAATGTAAAAATCCCATAGAAAAAGTTTTGGAACAAAGTCAAACCATTGGCCTGAGCCACCATATTGCGCTGATAACAAAAGATGGTCTTCAAAAAAGCATAGCTGACAGTGGTGCACCAATCAGGGACAGTGAGAGAACGATTATTGGTGTAGTCCTTGTCTTTAGAGATATTACCAATGAAAAGAAGATGGAGAAAGAACTCCTTAAAATAAGGAAACTCGAATCTGTCGGCGTCCTGGCAGGTGGAATAGCGCACGACTTTAATAACCTCCTGTCGGCAATCATTGGAAATATTGAACTTAGCTTACACCTTGTTGGTGAGGATCATAAGATATCACCGTTACTTGATAATGCTCAAAAAGCAAGTTCACGGGCGGCAAAACTCACCCAGCAACTCCTCACTTTTTCAAAAGGCGGTGAACCTGTTAAAGAGACCACCTCTTTGCCTCAGTTAATCCAAGATTCAGCTGATTTTGTCCTTCGTGGAAGTCCAGTTTCCTGCAGCTATGATTTTGCCGATGATCTCCGGCTGGTTGATGTAGATACAGGGCAGATAAGTCAGGTTATTCAGAATATCATTATAAATGCACGACAGGCAATGCCGGAAGGAGGCAACATAATTATTCGCTGTGCCAATGTCCGGGATACCGATGCCGAGACATTGCTCTGTCTCCATACCGGTGATTTTGTCAAAGTAATCATCCAGGATGCAGGGGTAGGCATCCCTGAAACTATTGTTGAGAAGATATTTGATCCTTATTTTTCAACTAAACAACTGGGAAGTGGCTTGGGGCTGGCAATATGTCACTCTATTATCAGCAAACATGATGGTCACATTACCGTTCACTCAACACCGGACAAAGGAACAACCTTTACCGTTTATCTACCTGCATCAGATAAACCAGCTGGTAACGGCATAGTTAAAAAAACGACCAGCCAATCATCAACACCAGCCAATATAATGGTGATGGATGATGATGCATTGTTACGTGATATTGCCGGATCACAACTTGAACATCTTGGTCACAATGTCGTTGTTGTCCCTGATGGTGATGCAGCCGTACAACAGTACAAAGAGCTCCTGAATACTGAGAAACATATTGATATCATTATCATGGACCTTACAATCCCGGGAGGAATGGGTGGTAAAGAAGCTGTTCAACACATTCTTAACATAAACCCTGATGCCAAAGTAATTGTTGCAAGTGGTTATTCCAATGATCCGGTCATGGCTGATTATAAAGAATATGGATTCAGTGCATCTGTTGCAAAACCTTTCGACTTGCAGGAGTTGGAAAAAGCCATCGCCTCAGTAAACTTACAGAAGAAAAATATCATTGTGTAGTGCGTCTTACTCTTCACAAAGTGCTTCCTGCACATAATAAGCTGCTGCAGATCAGTTCGAAACTGAAAAATCGGGCAATCATAACCAAGCATGTTTTTTCTGAAAAATTTCAAATTACGGTGGAAGCTTTTGATCATGGTGCTTCCACTTGTTCTTATTCCCATACTGCTGGTCGGGGTTCTTGTCGGCTATATCTCTATGACCCAGGCACAACTTGGAATTTCAAGAACCAGCAGAGATGATCTTGCACATATGAGCAGTTTTACCCTGGACCTGCTCAATGCCCATTACCTGCAGTACCAGGTATATAAAGAGGACAAAGTACAAAGTGTCCGTAGAAACCTCGAAAGCCTGGTTAATCTGGCGTACAATCTGGTTGAAGCGCAGCATCTGCAGAATACAACTGGACAGATTGAAAGTCTTGCAGCCAGGAAGAATGCAAATCATGCCCTGAAAAATGTCAGTGTCGGTGAAACAGGCTATATTTATGCCATGACTTCCGCCGGCAACCTGACGGTCCACATTGCCAACCAAGGTGTCAATATTTACAATTCCCAGGATGAAGAGGGTCGTTACTTTATTCAAGAAATGAGTAAAAATGCTCTTTCTGCAGCTCCAGGCGAAGTACTCTACACAGCGTATCCATGGAAAAATGCGCTCCTTGGAGATGAGGACGCCCGGCAGAAAATTGTTGCCTACCGATATTTTGCCCCGTGGGACTGGATAATAGCTGTGGGGAGTTATCTTGATGAGACCTTTGAGGATCTTGCCTTTGAAAATCGTGCCTTTCTGGAGCTTAAAAATCAGATAAAGGCGAAACAAGTCGGTCGTACAGGGTATATATATGTTGTTGACACCACTGGATACTTGAAGATCCATCCTTTTCAGGAGGGAAAGAACCTGCTGCAGGAAAAGGACGAGGAAGGAAGATATTTTATCCGTGAGATGTGTGAAAAGAAAAAAGGATGGATACGGTATCCCTGGCAGAATATCGGTGAAGACGCTCCCCGCATGAAAATTGTGCGCTATGATTATTTTGAACCCTGGCAGTGGGTTGTTGCCGTCGGTTCATACGAGGATGAATTTTACGGCCTGGCAAATGCCATAAAGCGCCGTATTGTTATCGGCTTTTCGGTGCTGGTGCTTGTGGTAGGAGTTTTTGCTTCGCTTTTTGTCTTCTGGATGTCCAAGGCCTATACTGATCCTTTGTACCGGATGATCGATGCCATGCACAAGGTAAAACAGGGTAGATTAGATGAAAAAGCAGACATTGTTTCCCGTGATGAATTTGGTGAGCTTGCTGCTACCTTCAATGATATGACAGCGATTCTTCAGCGCAATAAAGAACTGGAAAGCGGTCTGGCAAAGCAGGAAAAAATGGCTTCCCTTGGTGTTCTCTCTTCAGAAGTTGCTCATGAGATCAATAATCCATTAGGGGTAATTCTTGGATATGCCGGCTATCTTGAAGGTAAAATAGAGGAATCTGATCCAAAACAAACCTGTGTTACAGAAATTAAGCAGGAATGCAGAAGATGTATGAGAATTGTCAAAGGACTGCTCGGCTATGCTAAAGCCCGCCAACCCTCACTCTCTTCTATTGATATAAACGGTCTGCTCAGTCAGATTGTAGATATAGCGCTAGGATACCGGGAACTGCAGGGAATATCCATTACAAAGGATTTTCTTAAAAACCTGCCACAGGTAATGGCTGATGAAGACCAGATACGACAGGTGGCTAATAATCTCATCGTAAATGGTGCCGCAGCTATGCCGCAGGGCGGGCAACTCCGGATTAGCACCAGTATGGTTGATGACACGACAATAGCAGTAGTGTTTGCAGACACCGGCACAGGAATTTCCTCCGATCATATGGAAAAGATATATAATCCTTTCTTTTCTACCAAGGCGGATGGAACAGGACTGGGCCTCTCTATATGCAAGGAAATAATACAGGCGCATCAGGGAGAAATTACGATAAGCAGTGAGCAGGGTAAAGGAACTACTGTAACAATTTATCTGCCTGTTGGCCACATGGGAAGGGAACAATGAGGAGCCGCCATATACTGGTTATAGATGATGAATTAAGTTTCTGTCGAATGCTGGAAACCATTTTATCCGACAGCGGTTATAAGGTTACTTATTACACCAACCCTCAAGATGCTGCTGAATCCTTCAAACCGGGAGATTTTGATCTTGTCATTTCCGATGTGAAAATGCCGGGTCTTGATGGTATTGGTCTTCTCCAGCGTTTGAGGGAGAAAGATTGTCAGATCCCTGTGTTGATGATAACCGCCTACGCAACGGTTAATATGTCAATTAAGGCGCTCCGTAAAGGAGCTTTTGATATGTTAACTAAACCTTTTGAGCCGGAGGAGCTTCTATCGCGTGTTCGCAATGCTCTTCGGCAGGTTGAACTTCTTGATGAAAACCTGAGGCTTCGCGATGAGTTAGCGGAACACGAACAGATCGATGAGATTGTCGGCCGGTCTCCGGAGTTGTTGTCGGTTCTTGATACGGCCAGAAAAGTGGCCGGACGGGATATTTCGGTGATTATCAGCGGAGAATCCGGGACAGGGAAAGAACTGGTGGCCCGTGCCATTCATCAGTTTTCTCCCCGAAGAGACCGGAAATTTGTAGCTATAAACTGCGGGGCGCTACCCGGATCACTTTTAGGCAGTGAATTGTTTGGTCATAGTAAAGGCGCTTTTACCGGCGCAGATCGCGCCAAACAAGGGCTTCTGGAAGCAGCAGACAAGGGAACTCTTCTTCTTGATGAGGTTGGCAACCTGCCCATGGATGTCCAGAAAACACTGCTTCGATTTCTTCAGGAAAAGGAATTTTACAGAGTGGGGGAGTCGTTTCCAACTACCGTTGATGTCAGGATTCTTTCGGCAACCAATGCAGATTTAAAGGATCAGATAAAAAGGGGAACCTTCCGGGAAGATTTGTATTACCGGCTTGCTGTTGTTAATTTGCACCTCCCTCCACTTCGAAACAGACGATCAGATATTCCGCTTCTTGCATCCTCGTTTCTGCAGGAGGACAATGAGCGTTTTAATACCCGGGTTAAGGGGTTCAAGCCAGAAGCCATGCAGGCTCTTCTGTCCTATAACTGGCCGGGCAATGTTCGAGAATTAAAAAACGTGATTCATGCTGCGCTGGCCATAGAAAACAACGAATTCATAGGTTTCGACAGTATTTCCAGGCTTATTACGGTTACTGACGCTGATGAGATCAACTTTTCTGATCCCCTGCACCAGGATTATGCTGAAGCCCTTGCCCATTTTGAGCAGGCTTACTTTCAGAAACTTCTGCAGCATGTTGCAGGAAATGCCGAGGCTGCAGCCCGGAAGGCCGATGTAAATCTGGCCACTATTTATCGAAAGATCAAAAAGTACAGTCTTCGCTCCTGACCGCATTGCCCTGATCCAGAGGCATTTTTCTTGCCGTATTTCATTTGCACAAATGCGAAAAACAGGCATGTTTATTCGCATTTGTGCAACATTTCACTGTTCCATTCTTTTTCCTGTACTATCAGCCTGTTACCCCCCCAACAAAACATGTTGTCTGCCATCCGGACCTGTTTATTTTTCGCAGTTCTGCAAAAAAACCATTTGGACGAACACAAAATGTAACCTGTAGATCATGCGCATAACTGCTTTATTTTATAGCAGATAAAAGAAATATACAGTTTTCCTGAAGGATTGGCGTGACCATTGCAAAAACAACCTGCAGTGAAGTTTTTCCGTTAAGTGTACTTGATTCGTTTGTGACTGCCTGAATGCGGATGGCCGCCTGAGATATTTCCAGAAATTTTAGTATTTTTACAAGGAGGTTTTTTTTATGTCTGACGCGAAAATAGTTCAAGGGAATCCGGCGGTTGTCGGACTTGCCGGATTTGCTCTCACTACCATGCTTCTGCAAGTGCACAATGTAGGATGGTGTGATCTCGGTCCCATTGTAGCTCTTGGCTTCATATTCGGCGGCTTGGCCCAGATGCTGGCCGGTTTCCAGGAATTTAAATGCGGCAATAATTTCGGCTACAGCGCTTTTGTATCCTATGGAGCTTTCTGGATAGCCCTGGGAATCATTTTTATGCTCAACCATTTTAACATTTATCATTCCAGCACAACCGATGTGGGATGGTTTCTGATTGGCTGGACCATTTACACTTTTATCATGTGGATTCCTGCCATGAAAATTCATGGAGCAATGGCTGTTACATTTACGCTGCTCCTTATCGGCTTCATTCTTCTTGACCTTGCACATTTCGGTTATCCTGAAATGACTAAGGTTGCGGGCTATGAACTTATGGTATGTGCCGTCTCAGCGTGGTATATGATGGCCAGTATCATTTATAGTCAGGTCTTTGGCAGAGATGTTCTGCCGATGGGAAAACCCTGGATCAAATAAATCATTTATAAAGGATAGTTACAATGCAGAAACTATTTATCGCTCTTGCCATATCAACATTTGTTCTATGTGCTTCCCTGGCAGTTGCCGGAGAAAAAGCAACAACAGAAGAATGTATTGAAAAAACCCATGAAGCCGCCACAATGATAAATGCAAAGGGACTGGAAGAAGCCATTAAATTGATTGGGGACCCTGAAGGCCCTTTTGTCTGGAAAGATTCTTACGTATTCCTGATGGATATGAAGGGAAAAATGCTGGCGCATCCCATGAAGCCCGAACTAACCCGATATGAGCATGTACTGCTTGAAACTGATGCCACAGACAAAGCGATCTTTGTCCATTTTGTCAACGTTGCCAGGGAACACGGAGAGGGTTGGGTGGATTACAGGTGGCCCAGGCCCGGTAAAAAATCACCTTCTAAAAAGGTCACCTACATATTAAAAGTTCCTTCAAAAGACCTTCTCGTCGGTGCAGGAGTGTATATAGGCGGGATGATGTATTATTGATCTTAATTTGGAAGTTAGTTTCCAGGATTATCCTTTAAATTGCATATCAAACAGGGCTCGCAACAGTATATTTGTAAACAGCCACAAAGGGGTGTAACTATACGCTATAACGCACCTCAAAACCGTACGTTGTGCACAGGCATTGCAGATTCGCGTAGTCGTTGCCGTTCGCTTACAGGCTCCTCCCTTGCGGGCGGGAACGACCGCGTGAAGATGTTCCTCCTACAAAAAAGCCCCACTCTCCGAGTTTGCCGTCCGTGAACTTTCCTGAGATCATTTTGCTGAATGCATCTCATTTTAAATATACGCAACTTGTACAATGCTCTCTTTCAGGTACAGGACACTCCCATATTAGATTTTATATCCTAAAAATCATTACAGAAAGCCCTTTGTATACCATTGTGCCCCGGTAACCACACGCAAGCGCAGCATTTATATATTTATATATGATCAAGAAGGAACGACTCATGCCATCAAATAAAAAACTGATCAATTTGCCATTCTTTTTAAGCATTGTGCTGCCATCACTTGTGGCCATGGCACTATTTATTGGTTCAGTATTTATTTTCGTTTTACCTGCATTTGAAACAACTGTGATGGAAAAAAAACGGGAAATGATCAGGGAACTAACAAACTCGTTTTGGAGTTTGATAGAGGAGTATGACAATGAAGAAATCTCCAGGGAAGAAGCTCAAAAACAAGTTGCAGCAAGAATAAAGCAAATCCGTTATGGCTCTGAAAATAAAGATTATTTTTGGATAATTGATAAACAGCCTAAAATGATTATGCACCCATACAGGCAGGATTTGCTAAGCACTGATTTGGGAGAATATGAAGACCCCAACGGCAAGAAAATATTTGTAGAGGCGGTAAAGATCGTTGAGCAAAAAGGTGATGGCTTTATTGACTATATGTGGCAATGGAAGGACGATTCTACGCGAATAGTGCCAAAACTGTCTTATGTACGTCAGTATAAACCATGGGGATGGATAATTGGGACCGGCATATACTTGGATGATGTGCAGGCTGAAATATTAAATCTTAAAAAGAGCCTGGCAAAAATCGCTCTTTTAATTGCCACAGTTATTTTCTTGATGATTTTGTATGTGATCAGGGCAAGTTTAACAATTGAAAACAGCCGCAGGGATGTTGAAGCTAAATTAGCGCTTTCCATGCAAAAATATAAGTCTTTGGTCGAAGCGTCGACAGAGGGAACGCTTTTGGTGGTAAATCAAAGAATCGTATTTGCAAACTCAGTCAGGAGTTTATAGGATTACCCCTATTCTATCAAACAAAATAGTACAATTTCAGCATGTTGCAACTAATTTTTTTGTAAGACCCCACTGTCGATTTTCCAGCCGAATGCCCGCATGATTTGAGCTTGCAATTCATCTGGTTCTTCCAGTATACGTTTTGCCCTTCTCTTCTTGGGGAACCAAGTGAGGCAGGAGTGCAGGCGATGCATATGATGCATTGCTGTTTTGGCTGTGATATCCATACCTGCCCGCCTGAGCCTGAGTTCAATGATCCGTAGCAGAGCCAGGGCTGCGATGCATGTAAAAAAGTGGCATCTGATCTTGCTGTCCGTCCAGTGCCGGATCGGTCGCATGGCTACCAGTTCTTCATCTTTGGTTAGACGGAAACCGTCTTCAACTGTCCAGCGGTCAATACTTGCCTGGACAATTTCATCGGTTGACCAGTCGATTATGTCGGTGATGAGAATATTCTTGCCGAAGCGGTCTATATAGCGGCCGATCCGATAATGATTTTTTCGAAAATTCATCTGGAGTTTACTGTCTATGTTGGAGATCTCCACCTTGTACAAATCTGATGAAATATGGAGTTCCGCGCAGACGTCCTGGTATCGCTTGAGGATAGTCGATTTTTTGCGCCAGTGTGGGGCCTGCCGGTTCACCTTGGCCTGAAATTCAAACAACA
>JAYEKB010000332.1:0-2213 GCA_034660835.1 Thermodesulfobacteriota bacterium | reverse complement strand
CCGAAGGCAAGCCGATGCGACCGCACCTGCTTTGTCGCTGCAGGAGCAGGCATAGGCAACTATAGCCTACTCCTGCGCTCAGCGCATCTGCAGCCGCCTCGACTTGTGAAATATGCGGGCTAATTATTCAAGTTACCCCTGAGACATGATGCAGCCTGATGATGGCAGGAGTGAGTAAAGATGGGAAAAAAAGAGGTCGAATCAGGCGAATGTAATTCAGAGGTGCAGCCGGCCGGATTGGTGTTAGATCATATTCCATCAGTGGTCAGGGAACTTGCGGACGGCTTTACCTCTAAAAAATGGTCAAGCCATATTGAACCGGTGCCGATTCCGTCCAAGGAAGAGGTGGTGGATCTGGTACAGCAGGCCCGGCGGATTCTGTTTCCCGGCTACTTTTCCAACATGATGCTTAAGCCTTCCAGTCTGGAATATCATTTGGGCCGGAATCTGAGCGTTTTTTATGAAAATCTGGCCCGCCAGATCAGCTCTGCTATCCGTCATGATTGTTTTCGCCATAATCAGACCTGTACCAAATGCGGTGAACGCAGCCAACGGATTGCCGGAGAATTTATCAGGGCGCTGCCGCAGATCAGGGAAATGCTGGAGTCTGATATTGACGCCACCCTGGAAGGAGACCCGGCTGCCACCAACGCGGATGAGGTGATTTTCAGTTATCCCGGCCTGTTTGCTATTTTGGTTTACCGGCTGTCCCATCAGTTGATTGAGCTTGAAGTGCCCATTATTCCACGTATCATGAGCGAGTATGCCTATCATCAGACCGCTATTGATATCCATCCTGGGGCCGTTATTGGCGACTCTTTTTTTATTGATCATGGCGCAGGTGTGGTTGTCGGGGCTACCACTACTATCGGCAACAGGGTACGTATCTACCAGGGGGTGACCCTGGGGGCTCTTTCTCTGCCCAGAGGGGCCGGCGATCTATTGAAAAATATCAGGCGTCACCCAACCATTGAAGATGACGTTATAATTTATTCCAATGCCACAATCCTGGGCGGCGAGACTGTGATCGGGACCCGGTCTATAGTTGGCGGAAACGTCTGGCTGACAGAGAGTATCGGACCGGACACCAAGGTCATTTTAAAACAACCCGAGCTGGTTTATATCGGTAAGAATGCCAAAAGGAGGGAGTGAAAATAATGCAGATTTTTGAAGACCTGTCCAGAAGTGTAGGCAATACACCCCTTGTACGCTTGAGCAAAATCGGGGCTGACTGCAAAGCGGAGGTTTTGGCCAAGCTGGAATCCGCTAATCCCCTTGGCAGCGTGAAAGACCGTATTGCAGTTGCCATGCTGGATGCTGCTGAAAAAGATGGTTTGATTAATCCGGATACAACCATCATTGAGCCCACCTCCGGTAATACCGGTATCGGCCTTGCCTTTGTCTGTGCAAACCGTGGTTACAGGCTGATCCTGACCATGCCTGAAACCATGAGCCTTGAACGCAGGAAATTGCTCCAGTACCTGGGTGCGGAGCTTGTGCTGACACCGGGATCCAGTGGTATGAAGGGAGCCATTGCCCGAGCCGAAGAGCTGCTGGTCGAAACCAGCCCCAGCTGGATGCCCAATCAGTTCAAAAATCTCGCCAATCCGGCCATGCACCGACGTACCACCGGGCCGGAGATCTGGCAGCAAACCGACGGAGCAGTGGATATCTTCATTGCCGGTGTGGGCACCGGAGGAACTATTACCGGAGCAGGCGGTTTTTTGAAAGAGCAGAAAGCGCAGGTGCAGGTTGTGGCGGTGGAGCCGTCCGCTTCGCCGGTTTTGTCCGGCGGTGAACCCGGTCCGCATAAGATACAGGGAATCGGTGCTGGATTTATTCCGGAGATTCTGGACAGGGAAATTATTGATGAGGTGGTGCAGGTGAGTAATGAGGAAGCCATGGAAGCCTCCCGTCGTCTGGCCGGGGAAGAAGGAGTTTTATGTGGCATATCATCGGGTGCTGCCGTTGCCGCCGCCTTGAAGGTTGCGGCTCTGCCGGAAAATAAAGGCAAGCAGATCGTAGTCATGCTTCCGGATACCGGGGAGCGCTACCTGAGCACCGAGCTGATGGACTGATAGAAAAACAAGTATCAGGCTGCTGTTTATCTGCGAATTGCCAACTGGCATTTGCAAACTTTTTTTCCATAGCGGTTTACACCTCAATACAGTATTTTTCCGCTATGAGTGCCTGCAAAGATGATCAACTAAAAA
>JAYEKB010000331.1:0-2216 GCA_034660835.1 Thermodesulfobacteriota bacterium | reverse complement strand
AGAATTCCACACCAACTGTCGAAAAAAAATTGGGCCACCAAGATCACCAACCCTTCTCCCAGGTTTGTGGGCAGTGTCCAAACTATAAATTTTGTAAGGTTATCAAATATCCCCCTTGCTCAGGGAAACGACAGTCGGTACCTGTTATCTGTGCGATCGGGATTGTTTTTTCCGGGGAGGAGCAAGCAGAAGTGATTCATCAGGCTGACTACAGGGCATGGGGACCCCGAGAAATTCCTCGATTTCCGGCAGGTAAAAACCACTTTTTTCATCGGCAAAGCTGATAGAGATACCGGTGGCACCTGCCCGACCGGTCCTGCCGATGCGGTGCACGTAGTCTTCCGGTTCATAGGGCAGGGTGTAGTTGATCACATGGCTGATGCCGGCAATATGAATACCGCGGCCAGCAACATCTGTGGCAATCATAACCTCGACCCTGCCGCTTCGAAAACGCTCCAGGCGTTTGGTTCTCTGGTCCTGCGGCACATCGCCGGTGAGCAGAACACAGTGAACATCATCTCTACGCAACAGCTCAAACAAACTTTTGGCCTCACGTTTCATGTTGGTGAACACAAGAATCCGCTCATGGTCCCGGTTGGTGATCATGTTATAGAGTACGTTGTACTTTTCCGCACTGCTGGTCATGTAGACAATCTGCTGCACCGTGTCCACAGCCACATGCTCCTTTTCAGTTTCTATAAACACCGGGTTCACACACCACTGGGCGGAAAGCTGTTTGACCTCCCCGGTGATAGTTGCTGAAAAAAGCATGGTCTGGCGCTGCTCTTTGGCTGGAGTTTTATAGATGATTCTCCGTACATCGGGGATAAATCCCATATCAAGCATTCGGTCGGCCTCATCCAGAATCATGATCCTGACCTGGCTGAGCTGCACCACTTTCTTGAAAGCAAAATCAAGCAATCGACCCGGCGTAGCAACCACTATATCCACTGGTCGCCGGGCAAGATCCTGCTGCTGTTTCAGGTAATCCGTTCCCCCATACACGGCAGCCACCCGCAACGGAGTGTACTTTCCTATTGCCCTGGCATCTTTAGCTATCTGGATGACAAGCTCACGAGTGGGCGCAATAATCAGGGCCTGGGGAAAACCGGGACGTCTTTTGCTTTGTTGCCCACGCAGCAATCTACTGAAGATGGCGATCAAAAACACCGCACTCTTGCCCATGCCGGTACTTGCCCGACCGATCAAATCCTTACCGTCAAGGGCAACAGGCAGGGCCTGCTGTTGAATAGCGGTACAGTACCTGAAATCAAGATCTGCAATACCGTGCATGAGAGAAGGCGGCAATTTGAAATCATGAAACCGCGCCTTACCAGGGGCAGACTCGACCTCAAACTTTTCCTGTGTCCATTGCGGCTTTCTGTGACGCGGCCTCCTGTTTCCAGTTGATTTCCTTTCCAGGCTTTTGTTCTCTAAAACCTGCTTTTGTTCGAGTTGAGGAGCAGAAGGAGCTTGCCGACAGGAAACTGTTTCTGCAGATACCTCTGCGGGTATGCTTTCCCGGTCATCAAGCCGGGGGGACTCAGGAGCTAACCATACAGCAATAACTCCCCTGACCGTCCTTCTTCTCTTAGTCTGGCCAATGGTTGCTTTCCTTCTGCCAGCCCGTTTAACAAATCTATTTATCATTGATCAACTCTATATGAAGTATCAGTAAATGTACCATGCCGCGAATCAGGACTTTTATCCTGCCGGGATATTTTTACATAGTTTGAAATGTTTTGTGTGACTGTAACATTACCTCGCTTGTTATTCCAGAATTACATATTATCCTTTGGTTCAGCATGTATCATCAGGTAAAAACATGAAAAATTCTACAAACAATCAGGAAGACCTTTCTCAATGACAGTCCTGTAGGATAAAATGAAAGTCACTCGTGGTAATAAAACTTGAAGGGTTACCGAATAGGGGATCAATAGATCAAAACTGCGAGGGAAATGGCTATAAGGAGATTAACCACCAATCCAACCAGGTAGCTGGTAAAACTCATGAATGCAACCGGAAGCGTACCACCGGCTAACAGTAAGAATAAACCTTGAATAAACTGATATTGATTTCTTGACATTTACTTAGCCCGCATATTTCACAAGTCGAGGCGGCTGCAGATGCGCTGAGCGCAGGAGTAGGCAGGTAAGCGCAGACTCCGATAGTTGCCTATGCCTGCTCCTGCAGCGACAAAGCAGGTGCGGTCGCAT
>JAYEKB010000330.1:0-9750 GCA_034660835.1 Thermodesulfobacteriota bacterium | reverse complement strand
AACATGCGGATTTTTTGGTGATAATTTAAATCCTATCTCTTTTTAGAAATTTGCAAAGTGTTCACCGAAGGCAAGCCGATGCGGCCGCACCTGCTTTGTCGCTACCTGAATAAGCATAGGCAACTATCGGAGTCTTCGCTTACCTGCTTACTCAGGTGCTCAGTGCATCTGCAGCCACCTCGACTTGTGAAATATGCGGGCTAGTGACGACAGTGTAATAAAAAAAATCAGTCCAGCTGGCTCATAATCTCTTCAGAGATTTCCTTGATACCCTTGGAACCTTCCACAGAGATAACCTTGGCACTGCTGTTGTTCTTAAAGTAGTTAACAGCTGCCATGGTACCGGTGTTTTCATCGTAGTAGATGCCATGACGCTTGCCGATGGCTTCTACGTCCTGATCATCATCTCGCATGCTCAGTTCGCCGCCACAGACACGGCATACCAGCTTGCCGTCTTTTTCAACCGGCTTGATGGCTTCAAAGGCAATGTGGTTGGGGTGATTGTTGTCATTGGCGCACAGGCGGCGGCCCATGATCCGCTCTTTGGCAATTTCACGATCCAGCACGATCTCAATAACATAGTCAAGCCCCATACCGGACTCGTTCAATGCCTTGTCCAGGGCCTCGGCCTGGGCCAGGGAGCGGGGAAATCCATCCAGCAGCCAGCCCTTTTCTTTAGACTTCTCAAGGGTCTCAAGAACCATGGGAATGGTGATCTCATCAGGAACCAGGTCGCCGCGGTCAATATACTCTTTGGCCTTTTTGCCAAGTTCGGTTCCACCCTTGATATGCTCGCGGAAGATGGCGCCGGATTCAATATGATCCATGCCGTATTTTTCTTTGACGATGGCACCCTGGGTGCCCTTACCACTGCCGTTTGGTCCAAATGCCAGAATGTTCATATCCGTCTCCTTATAGGTTGGATTGAAAAGAGGATAATACGATAATCCGTTGACTGTACATGAAAAATGAAGGCACCATTTAATGAATGACCTCTCATTTAACAGCTGACTATAACGCAACTCAACGTGATATGCTATTAAAATTGTGGGCGCATACTTTTTGACAAGTGACAGCAAAGAGGGTAGAAACGGGCGTAGTGAAAGACAAATTTTTACCTATTACAAAGATTGATACATATGAAAACAATTAATGTAGGACTTATCGGCTTTGGTACCGTGGGCAGTGGTCTGGCGGAAGTGCTTCTTTCCCAGCAGGAGCGGCTTGTTCAGCGCAGTGGACTGACGGTGCGCTTAGCCAAAGTAGCAGATATTATGATTTCCGAGTTGCCGCCCCAGTTTAGCGGCACAGAGTTGACCAATGATGCGGCTGAACTGATTAATGATCCGGATATAGATATTGTTGTTGAGCTGATCGGCGGTATTCAGCCGGCCAAGAGCTTTGTCATGGATGCCATTGCTGCAGGTAAGCACGTGGTAACGGCCAACAAGGCCCTGCTTTCCCAGGAGGGAAAGGACATCTTTGCTGCTGCAGCCGCCAAAGGGGTGGAAGTCGGCTTTGAGGCCAGTGTGGGGGGCGGAATCCCGGTGATTAAAGCACTCAAAGAGGGGCTGGTTGCCAACAATATCCTGGCTATCATGGGTATCATGAACGGTACGGCCAATTATATCCTTACCCGGATGACCGACGAGGGAATAGGGTTTGCCGATGTGCTCAAAGACGCCCAGGAACTGGGGTTTGCAGAGGCCGATCCCACCTATGATGTGGAGGGGATCGATACGGCTCACAAGCTGGCCATTCTCATGACCATGGCTTATGGCATGAATATTACCCACAATGAGATCGTGACCGAGGGTATCTCCCAGGTTGAACCGGTGGATATTGAATTTGCCCGTGAATTCGGCTGCCGTATTAAACTGCTGGCCATCAGCCGTAACCATGGCGATCATGTTGAGGCCCGGGTCCATCCGACCATGGTGCCGGAGTCTCACCTGCTGGCATCTATTAACGGTGCCTATAACGCCATCCATTTTACCGGTGATACGGTTGGCAATGTATTGCTGTACGGGCCCGGGGCCGGCAAAATGCCGACCGGCTCTGCGGTTGCAGCCGATATTGTGGATATTGCAAGAGATATTGCTGCTGGATCGGTTGGCAGGGTTCCTTCGCTATCCTACCTGCCCGGTGAGATCAAAGATATCAGGATTACTCCCATGGAGGAGCTGTTTTGTCCCTGGTACTTCAGAATTTCAGCAAAGGATGAGCCGGGCGTGCTCGCTGCCATTGCCGGCATTTTGGCCATCTACTCTATCAGTATTGAATCGGTGATTCAAAAGGGACGCCAGCAGAGCGGGCCGGTTTCCATTGTCATCACCACCCATACCGCCCAGGAGTCATCTGTACGCGAGGCCCTGGCAGAGATTGATCTGCTGGATGTGGTGTGTGCGCCAACAGTCAGGATCCGCATGCTTGCAGAAACCGCTTCATCGACAGATTGATGAAATATATCCTTCTCATAGGTGACGGCATGGGGGATACCCCGGTGCTTGAGCTGGGAAATCGTACCCCGCTTGAGGCTGCTAATAAGCCGGTGATTGACCGGTTGTGTGCAGCCGGGGAACCGCTGTTGGTGCGAACCGTGCCGGCAGGCTACCCACCGGGCAGTGATGTGGCCAACCTCTCCCTGCTGGGGTATGAACCGGAAAAATACTATTCCGGCCGGGCTCCGCTGGAAGCGGCAAGCATGGGGATTGATATTGGGGCAGGTGAAATTGCCTTTCGCTGCAACCTGGTCAAGGTCAATTATCATGATGACCGGGTAACCATGATCGATTACAGCGCAGGCCATATCAGCACACCGGAGGCTGCCGAGCTGATAACTGCTGTCCAGCAGGCCTGCGGCACGGAAAAACTCACCCTGTATCCCGGTATCAGCTATCGACATCTGCTCATCCACAGCGGAGAAGTAGATGCATCCCTGCACACCGTGCCGCCCCATGACCACATGGATCAGGATGTAACACGGTTTTATAATCAGTACCTGGCAGTTGACTATCTGGCAGAGCTGATGTGTAGCTCGGCCAGGGTTCTTGCTGACCATCCAGTGAATAAAAACAGAATTGCTGAGGGCAAACGACCGGCCAACTCCATCTGGCTATGGGGAGAGGGGAAAAAACCTGCCATGGAACCAGTGCAGAAACGGTACGGGATCAGCGGCAGCCTGATATCCGCTGTTGACCTGCTTAAAGGGCTTGGTGTCTGCAGCGGCCTTGATGTGCTGGAGGTTGAGGGAGCCACCGGTTACCTGGATACCAACTACCAGGGCAAGGTAGATGCGGCTCTTGAGGCACTGCAGACACAGGACTTTGTACTGGTGCACGTGGAGGCTCCGGACGAGGCAGGTCACCAGGGATTGGTGAAGGACAAGGTACAGGCAATTGAAGATTTTGACGCAAAGATCGTGACCCCGATTGCAGCCGAGATGGATCGCCGTGCAGAGGATTACCGGCTGGTGGTGACCATGGATCATTACACCCCGCTTGCCCGGCGCACCCACGAAGACTGGCCTGTGCCCATGTTTATCTATGACTCCCGTGGCAGTAGTCATCCTGCCGGCATGCACTACACAGAAGAAAATATCAAGGCCGAGGTGAAGAAAAATGGCCTGAGCCTGGACAGCGGTGCTGAATTCTTTGGTCGTTTCTTAGAGCGGGAGATACAAGACCATGGTTGATCTGCAAATGAAGATGATAGAGCCTGTCTTCAGGACACAGTATCGCATCATCTACGGGGATACCGATGCCGGTGGCGTGGTGTATAATGGTAACTTCCTGCGGTTTTGTGAAATAGGTCGTACCGAGATGATGCGCAGTTGGGCCCTGCCGTACAGCGAAATTGAAAAACAGGGGCTGATCCTGCCGGTCACCGAGAGTTATCTGCGCTACAAGGCCCCGGCCCTGTACGATGACCTGATCACCATAGCCACCTCCCTTGCCGAGCTGAAAAAGGTTTCCATTCGTTTTCACTACCGGATAACCTGCATGCGGGCTGACAATGAACAACTGCTGGTCAAAGGCTTCACCAATCATGCCTGCGTCAGCCGCAAGGGTAAGCTGACACCTTTTCCTGCAGATATTCGGCAACGAATCAACAGGATTTGGCAGAGGTAAAAAAGGTTATTGACAACAGTGTGAGGATGATTTATATTGCTAGCTGTATCGCGGGGTGGAGCAGTCTGGTAGCTCGTCGGGCTCATAACCCGAAGGTCGTAGGTTCAAATCCTTCCCCCGCTACCAGGTACATTCAAGGACTTATGGCTTTTTGCTGTAAGTCCTTTTTTTTGGCCAACTCTATTTTGTTGGATTCACCGGTTTCAAAGTTTGTTGTTTGAGATCATATTTTTCCATTGTGAAGACAATCAGTTGTGACAGGGCTTTCCTTGAAACGTCTTTCTAAAGTACCAGGCACTGTCGTGCTGCTCAATATTATGTAGATTTTTTGAATAGTTGTGCTACATAGACCTTATTAAGTTTGCTTGATATGATAGGATTTTTTCTCTTGGCCGTAAGACTTGGATACTGTATTCTTAAATATAGATTATTCTGGAGGACGACATGGAAACATTAATTGATGACAACAAAATTAAGAATCTGTTCAAGCAGGCAATTATTGAGGCCATTGAAGAAAAACGTGATGTAGTGCACGACCTTTTCATGGAAGCCTTGGAAGATATTGCTATGGTCAGGGCGATAGAGGAAGGTGAATTAACAGACAGTGTTGCCAGGGAAGAAATTTTTAATATCCTGAATGGCGGTAAGGCACTGCATGAGAAGTGATTTTAGAAAAAGCTTTGCCAGGGATTTAAAGGCAAACAAAACTGACCAGGATTTGTTAAATCGTGTAAGAGAAATCATTGAAGAAGTTGAGAAAGCTGACAAGTTTTCAGAAATTAAGAACCTCAAGAAGCTGAAGGGCGAAAGCACATTTTATCGAATTCGATCCGGCAGATACCGTGTTGGAGTAAAGATTGAGGAAAATCTTGTAACGTTTATTCGAGCCCTGCCCCGCAAAGACATTTATCGTTATTTTCCTTAAGAAGGTACTGTGTTGGAAGTCTGTAAACACAAACACAGCACTCTACCCACCGGCTGCCAGCATACAAAGAAAGCAAAAGAGGTTAAGGTATCCTTCCCCCGCTACCAACACATTCATGGACTTATGGATTTGTACAGTAAGTCCTTTTTTGTTTGATTGAAAATTCCATTGTTTTGACTGTTATGCAATATCTTCCGCCTTCAACAACTTCTTTTCTGTATACAGCGCCTGCTCTGCCGGCAGGCCATGCAGTTGCCCTTAAACCTTGGTTTACCAAAAAAACAGTGGAGCAGGGATTCGACCTGCTGCACAACGATGAAGTACGATTTTTCTCTTTTCAGCGACGTTATGCAGGCCTGGTCACGGACGAGGATATCCGTACAACGCTCCAGATGGCGAAAGGCAAGGGCAAGCGTCGTTTTGTTTTTCGGGATGGTGAATGCAGCCAGTGCGTGGGGCGGCAGGGTGGTACCCGCTGCAAGCACGTGGCAGCTCTGGCCCTGCTCTGCCTGCAGGATCATGATGCCCGGATCCGACCGCTGGCAGAGTTTTTTCCTGACAGCCCCTGGGCGGTTATAGGAAAATATCTGCATGACCGGGCATCGATTTCGTCCATTGATCTGCAACTGCAGGACAAGAAAGACGGCTGCCTCCTGCGAGGTGAAGACAGGACAGGTCTGGAGCTGCAGGTCCTTCTTTCCGACGAGGCGGTCACGGAAATTCTCTGCCTGTACAACATTGACAAGCCGGTACGGTTTGAGAGGTCCATGACCGATGACCGATGTTCAGTCCTGCACAGTCTCCAGGAAAAACTTGCCGAACATGCAGCCACCTCCAATGAACAGGTGCTTAACAGGAGTGGTTCAAAGAGTAAACAGCAACACCTGAATGTTTCCCTGTGGATGTACCTGGCAAGGCTTCTCTTTCTTCATCTGCAGCAGGACCGGCTTCAGGTCAGCCAGGATAAACAAGGGCTTTACCATCTCTATTATCCGAACACTGAAAACAAGCTGTTTAAGCTCACCCTTCCCCGTCTCCATACCTGGGAGTTGTTAGACAGACTTCCCATGCTGGATGTTCCGCTCACTCCGGAACGGGCGCAGCAGTTTTCCAGGATTTTTTTCCGCACGGACAGCCCTGACATTGAAGTGGAACACTGCTGCCGCCTGAAATCCGGTAAAGAATACCGGTTGGCAGACCTCGCGTCACACCGGTACGGAACCCGCTACCTGGTTGACAAGCAGCTCTTTTCCCTGGAGTCCATGCCTCCGGCGGAACGAATAACAAAGCGGGAAAAGGGACAGTTATCCCTGTTTTCATCTTCTGCAGCAGATGGACCGGACTATTATACCGGTTTTACGGTTCAAAGTGATGCTATTAGCGATTTTGTGTCCAAAAATAAGTTCCAACTCCGTTGCAGCAGGCACCAGGTTGCACCGGAAATTCTTGAGCTGAATATTGTTGATATGCCGGTAGAGCTGGTTATCGACTGGTACGAGGAAGTAGATGACTGGTGTTACCTGGCGGGCTGGTACGACCTGGGCAACCGGAAAATTCGGTTGACCGAGTTGCTGGCTGCCGGTGACGAGGGAACAACCATGCTGCCCGGCCCAACCTGGCTGCGGCTTACCGGTTCACCCCTGTCCTGGTTTCATCAGCTTGGCGCGGAACGTATTGAACAGGACGTAAGCTCCGGGGAAGAGCGTATCAAGATACGGCGCGGAGAATTTCTCGCCCTGTCTGCACAAATCGGCAAGATTAGTCACACCCAGGACAACAAGCCCGGTACATTGCCTGAATTCCTGCAGGCAACAGACAGCCCGGTGACAGTGGACATGGAGGAGCCGGCTTCACATCTGCGGTCCTATCAGCGGCACGGTACGGTCTGGCTCTACCAGCTGCATCAGTACCGCTTGGGCGGCATCCTGGCAGATGACATGGGGCTGGGCAAGACCCACCAGGCTCTGGCCCTGATTGACCTGCTGGCAGGCGAACAGGACAGGTTTCTTGTAGTCTGTCCTGCTGCGGTGCTCTATCACTGGCCGGAAAAACAGCAGGCATTTTTTCCAGAACTGAGCATGTCCGTGTATCATGGTGGTCAGCGGGACATGCAGGAGGCGCTTGCAAGCAGGATTGTAATCACTACCTACGGTGTACTGCGCCGGGATGCGGAACAGTTTGCATGCACCCGGTTTAAACTGATTATTTTTGATGAAATGCATTTCCTGAAAAACCGCAGCACGGCGACCTTTGACGCGGCTACGCAGCTGGATGGAGAAAGTATTTTCGGTCTCACCGGTACGCCGGTGGAAAATAACATCCAGGAACTGGAGACTCTGCTCTCGATCTGCCTGCCGGAACTTTTTTCAGTCAGCCGGTTCCGGCAGCAGTTTAACCAGGCAGGGACCCGGGAAAAGCGACAACAGCTGCAGCGCATTGTTGCCCCTTTTATCCTGCGTCGGACCCGGAAACAGGTATTAACCGAGCTGCCGGACTGCAGTGAAGATATCCGGCTCTGTGAGCTTAGCTCGGACCAGGTGGCAGCCTATCAGCAGGCCGTCGACCAGGCAAAGGGAATGGTAGATGAGTTGCTCGGGGAAGAGACCTTGTCTGATTTCAGCCATATTCTGACTACCATTATCCGGCTCAAGCAGATATGCAACCATCTCTGCCAGCTTGAAAAATGCACGGACTGGCAACGGTATACAAGTGGGAAATGGGACGAGTTTACCCGCCTGATCCACCAATGCCTGAATGCGGGACTGAAAGTTGTTGTTTTCAGTCAGTTTACGACCATGCTTGACATTATTGAGGCCTGGCTTGATGACGAGGAGATAGATTTTGTTGGACTGCGCGGCAGTGTGAATGCCAAAGAGCGGAGCAAACGAATCAACCGTTTCAATACGATTAATACATGCCGGGTCTGTTGCGCCAGCCTGCTCGCCGGCGGCACCGGTATTGACCTGACCGGGGCCCAGGTGGTGATCCACTATGACCGCTGGTGGAACCCGGCCAAGGAAGAACAGGCAACGGCCCGGGTTCATCGTATGGGCCAGCCTCATCCGGTGCAGGTCTACAAGCTGGTAACTGTCGGCACCTTGGAAGAAAAAATTCACCGTTTGATTGCAAAGAAACGTCAACTGGCAGAGGATCTTATTGTTGAAGACGATGGTTCAATCCTGAAGACACTTAACCGCAAGGAACTGGCCGGACTGTTTCAGTATGCGGATTGATCTTCCTGTCGCATAATGCTGCTGATATCGCCTCCCCTGGTTAAGCCCTGTGAACCGCCGGCAGGCATAGCCCGTCTTGCCGGGTCCTTACAGGCGGCCGGGAAAAAGTGTACGATTGTAGATGCAAGCATTGAGGGCTTATATTTTCTCCTTCGCAATGGGCAGCCCAGCCCTGAAGACACCTGGAGCCGTCGGGCGCTTC
Organism: Thermodesulfobacteriota bacterium; assembly: GCA_034660835.1. Taxonomy (GTDB): domain Bacteria; phylum Desulfobacterota; class Desulfobulbia; order Desulfobulbales; family Desulfobulbaceae; genus Desulfobulbus_C. Next base: position 1,260 of record JAYEKB010000330.1, on the reverse strand, counting down.
GCCATCTTGACGAAAATTTAAAAGGATTGCGTGACCCGGCGTTGTATACTAATTTTTCCCGCTACCAGCGGGCCGTGCTTGATGTTAACAGGGTCCTGGAGCAGATCGGCAAATCATACCGGCTTACCCTTCAGCTCGCCAACTATCAGGATGCGATGCTCTCTCCTCTTAAGAGTGCAGACCTGCTGCAGTCTGCCGACTCTCCACAAGCCAACATCTTTTTCCCCTATTTTGAAACTCGACTGGAAGAACTGCTTGCAAAAACAAATCCGAGCATGGTTGGATTTTCCCTGAACTATCTCAGCCAAGCCTTAACCACTTTTGCCATGATCGGGTTTCTGAAAAACCGTTATCCCGCCCTGCCGGTGGTGGTGGGCGGAGGGCTGATTACCAGCTGGATACGTAATCCTCGCTGGAAGAATCCTTTTGCAGCCCTTATAGATCATCTGGTGGCCGGGCCGGGCGAAGAACAGTTGCTGGCCTTACTTGAGCTGCAACCCCCGGCTAAAGATCATCCTCCTGACTACCAGGAATTATTTACAAACAATTATCTGGCACCGGGATCTATGCTTCCCTATGCGGCCTCATCTGGATGTTACTGGAATAAATGTACCTTTTGCCCGGAAACCGCAGAGGGCAATCCCTATGCAGCCCTGTCCTCTGGTCAGGTTTTGGGGGATCTGGCACAACTCAGTGATCAAAAAAAACCATCTTTGATTCATTTTCTGGATAATGCCATAAGTCCGAACCTCATGGCAGCGCTTACAGAAGAGCCGCCCGGGGTTCCCTGGTACGGGTTTGCCCGGGCCGGCCGCCAGCTTGCGGATCCTGCATTCTGCAGACGTTTGAAGCAGTCAGGCTGTCTAATGCTGAAACTGGGCCTGGAGTCCGGGGATCAGGGTGTCCTTGATGGTATGGAGAAGGGGATTGATCTGGCCCTGGTATCAAAAGTTCTTACCTCGCTCAAACAGGCAGGTATTGCCACCTACGTTTACCTGCTGTTCGGCACACCTGCTGAATCAATTGTTGAGGCGAGAAAAACGCTTTCTTTTATTGCTGATCATCACGAGGCGGTGACTTTTCTCAACCTGGCCATCTTCAACATGCCGGTCTGCAGCCCTGAGGTTGACCAGCTGGTTCTTCATGATTTTTACGAGGGCGATCTCTCCCTGTACAGCGCCTTTGTTCATCCGCGTGGCTGGAGCCGTACAAAGATCCGTCAATTCCTGGATCGGGAGTTTAAACGACACCTGCTGATCA
>JAYEKB010000329.1:0-2219 GCA_034660835.1 Thermodesulfobacteriota bacterium | reverse complement strand
CACAAGTCGAGGTGGCTGCAGATGCGCTGAGCACCTGAGTAAGCTATAGTTGCCTATGCTTATTCAGGTAGCGACAAAGCAGGTGCGGCCGCATCGGCTTGCCTTCGGTGAACACTTTGCAAATTTCCAAAAAGAGATAGGATTGAAATTATCACCAAAAAATCCTCGTGTTATGATGCCTTAAACAAAGTGTTCATGAAATATGCGGGTTAACAACGTCTGCATGTTGTACAAAGTAAGGTGGCAGGAATGATTGACTGCAAAAGAGGGACAGTTTGAAATATAGAATTTTTGGTAAAACCGGCTTGTCCATGCCGGTACTTTCCTGCGGTATGATGCGCTCCATGTACTCCTGGCAGGATGTGCCGGACAGCAGAATCCCTGAGTCTCGTCAGCAGGAGCAGGTAGAACTGGTGGACAGTGCGCTGAAAAGCGGTATCACCCACCTTGAGACCGCACGGGGGTATGGAAGTTCCGAGCGGCAACTGGCAAAGGTATTGGTGAAATATCCAAGAGATTCTTTTATTTTGCAGACCAAGGTCGGGCTTGACGATGATCCGGACAGGTTTGCTGCCAATGTGCAGGATTCCCTTGATCGGCTGGGACAGAAGCGGGTGGATCTCCTTGCACTGCATGGGATCAACGACCACCATAGCCTGTGGCAGGCGTGCAGGCCCGGCGGCTGTCTTGCTGCCGTCCGCAAGCTGCAGGAACAGGGGAAAGTAGATTGGATCGGCTTTTCCGGGCATGGGGACGTGCAGGTCATCATGAGTGCGATTGCGCATGAAGGTGATGGCGGCTTTGATTATATGAACCTGCACTGGTACACCATCCGGCAGCGAAACTCTCCGGCACTTGCGGCTGCAGCAGAACGAAATATGGGTGTGTTTATTATCAGCCCGACTGACAAGGGTGGTATGCTGCAGCACCCGTCTGAAAAGTTGTGTCAGTTGAGTGGATCGCTTACTCCCATGCAGTTCAATGACCTCTTTTGTCTGCAACGGCCGGAAATTCATACCATAAGCGTGGGTGCAGCCTGCCCCGGAGATTTTGAGGATCATCTTCAAATTTTGCCCCTGCTCGAAGACCATGACCTTGTCAGGGACATTTACAGGAAATGGGAGCAGGCAATGGAGGAGGGCTGTGGCTACTCCAGACCGGATGCATTGTGGCGGAAACTTCCTTCCTGGGACCAGACACCGGGGTACATGAATATCGGTTTTATACTCTGGCTCTATAACCTGGCCCGGGGCTGGGATCTGCTGGAGTTTGCCCGTATTCGCTACAGGTTGTTAGGCCTGGAAATGTCCTGGGTTGCAGGCAATGATGCCGGTGATGTGCGGAGATATGATCTAACCGAGACTGCCGGACAAGCCGGGTTGTCTGTTGGTGAGTTGACCGTAATGCTGGAAGAAGCACATGCCCTTCTTGGTAAAGAGCAGCCAAGTTACTCAGTTGTTGATGGAGTTTCAGCCGGATAAATTCGGTCCAGGAGTTGTTTGCGGAGTTTTTTTATTTTTCGGGTAGTTTTTCCGTTCAGGTTAGAACATGCCTGCTGCCGGATCTGCTCAGCACCCGGGTATTCTTGTTCCGCAGCAATGCCAAGCCAGGCACAGCCTCGGACCTGGTCCGCCGGGCCGGATCTGAGGTAAAGACTGCCTAACATAAAAGCGGCCTGGGGCCAGCCCTGGAGTGCCGCCTGTTCATACCAGTGATACGCTTTTTTCCTGTTCTGGCTGACACCGGCGCCAAATTCGTATTTCATGCCAAGATAGAGGCAGGCCCCGGCAACTCCTGCGTGTGCTGCTTTTTTAAACCAATACACTGCCTGTTCAGGGTTTTGTTCATCCCGGCTTCCTGTATCGTAAAGTAACGCCATGCTGAACTGCGCCTCCGGGTCACCCTGCTCGGCAAGCTGCAAGGTATCGGTAAAGAGTTGGTCATCGGCCTGTAAGGGAAGCGGCTGCATGATCAACACTATCAAAAACAGCAGCAGAAAAGTGAGGGAATGTCTGAACATGTTGATGTATAGATCGCTTGTGTTTTGTTGTTGAAATTACACAGAAAGTGGTAATCTTTTCAGCCATCAGCCATCAGCCATCAGCCATCAGCCATCAGCCATCAGCCATCAGCCATCAGCTTTTCCCCTTCTCTCGTTAGGTATTTGTCCGGAAACTCCGACGGTACAACTACTTTCTCCGCCGCCTGGATGATCCGGT
>JAYEKB010000328.1:0-2232 GCA_034660835.1 Thermodesulfobacteriota bacterium | reverse complement strand
GTTGCGCAGGATAGTGGAAAAGGTCACATCAATCTGCGACTGGACCGCAATCTGATTGAACTCCTCATGTACCATCTCCACCGGGTCTTCCACGGTAACAATATTAGTCTCCGGTGAGGCTATTTTTTTAAGGGTGGAATACAGGGTCGTTGACTTACCACTGCCGGTCGGTCCGGTGACCAGGACAATACCATGGGGAGACGCCATGAAACTGTTATACACCACCCGGTCCCGCCTGGAAAAACCAAGTCCGTCCAGATCCTGGAAGATGACATCCGGATCCAGAATACGCATGACCGTCTTTTCACCAAAGGCTACCGGAACAGTGGATACGCGCAGCTCCGCCTCCTTGCCACCCTGTTGGCCGATCTTGATTCTGCCGTCCTGGGGGCGCCGCTTTTCGGCAATATCCATGCGAGCCAGGGCTTTAATTCGGGAGGTGATAGCGGCATGCACGGCTTTGGGCAGTTTATAAATCGTGTGCAGAACTCCATCAATGCGGAAGCGCACCATACAGGTATCCCGCTTAGGTTCGACATGAATATCACTTGCCCGCTGCTCCAGGGCATAATGAAACAGGTGATTGACAGCAGACTTGATATGCTGGTCCGAGGAACTGAGTTCCTGGCCGCTGGACAGCTTAACATACTGCTCCAGATTGCCGATATCCACTGTCGATCCCGTCCCCGTCGCACCATACTGGCTCTCTGCTGCTAAAATGGAATGCTGGAAACCAAAAAATTCCGCCAGAATCTTTTTAATATCCGTGCGGGTACTCAAGTACGGGCGAACCTTGACCTGGTTTACCTGCTCAATATCTTCCAGCACTCCCTTGTTATCAGGATGATAGGTCACTACCTCCAGGATACCGTTTCGCAGATCAAAGGGCAGAATCAGGTGATTGATGGCAAAGGAACGGGAAATCGTCTTGGTGACGATGTCAATATCCAGCTCAAGGGGATCAAGTTTTTTAAAAGGAATATGCAGGGCCTGGCTGACCGCCCGCATAATGGTTTCCTCGGTAAGGAAGGTCTTTTTGTTGCCCGATACTTCCAGGTTCAGAGAGACAATAATGTCCACCAAGTCGGGAAATCCCTTGCCCATTTTCCGGCTCTCTCCATGCCTGCGGCCGCCGTGGAGCTTCAGGAGTTTTTGCCGTTGTTTTCCCTTTTGCAGGATAATAAAGTGTCGCTGCTTTGCGGTGAGGACCCTCTGCTTGACAAGAAGATCGAGAAGACTGTCGCTGTTCAGTAGACCCATAAAAAGTAATTGTATAAATATTGTATCTGATTGAGAAAAGCTTCAGGTTCTATTGTGCACCTGAAGGTGTTGAGAATCAAGGACTTTAATTTTTTAGCTGATTTTATGATCTGAAGCAGCGTTTACCTGGAGCGGTAGTGCAGGATAAGTCCCTGCACGGTTTCAGTAAAGGTAAAACCCAATGGCTGCATGAGCTGGAACAGGGGACGACCGAAATAGAACAGCTCCCGATCAACAGAAAGGCTGAATTCCCGGGCAGCCTTGCTGCGTACTGCCAGGTCAAGGTTGACCTGGCGGGTCAGCTGCTCAAGGGTATCCTCTTCATCTGCTGCAAGGCGATCTGTCAGTTTTGATAACTGTGGGCAGGGGCAGTGTTCTTCGTGCAGTTTAACCAAGGGCAGCAGGGGATCGTCTGCAGCAAGCAGCTCAAAACGGCTCAGCAGATCCCGTCCGGCAATGGCCAGCAGTTCATCGGGATGCGTGCAATCCAGCAGGCCGCAGGCAAGGGGACGATGTGCGTAAATGGTGCAGGCTGCCGCATGGTGATCAAAAAACCGGCAGCACCAGTCAGTACCCTGACCCTTAAGCTTGATAAATTCTTCTATCACCGGCTCTAACGAGTCGGTCAGCGGCTGCAGGGCAAGCTCTCCCCTGCGCACTGTGATCAGGTCCTCAAAATGCAGCGTCCCGCTGAAAACCAGATTCAGGTCTTGTGTGTGCAAGGCAGGTCCGCCTTGTTTACAGCAGGAACCACAGCGGTTGCAGGATGTTTTTAGTTGATCATCTTTGCAGGCACTCATAGCGGAAAAATACTGTATTGAGGTGTAAACCGCTATGGAAAAAAAATTTGCAAATGCCAGTTGGCAATTCGCAGATAAACAGCAGCCTGATACTTGTTTTTCTATCAGTCCATCAGCTCGGTGCTCAGGTAGCGCTCCCCGGTATCCGGAAGCATGACTACGATCTGCTTGC
>JAYEKB010000327.1:0-2234 GCA_034660835.1 Thermodesulfobacteriota bacterium | reverse complement strand
GGACAGACCACGATTAAAAAAGCAACGGCAAAATCGGCCAATAAATCTATGAACCAAACGAGAGCAGAATAGAGTCCCGTTCCGGCTTGAACTGCCGAAAAGATGTATTGGATTTTTCGAGCATAATTTTTGAAGCCATGACGGAATTCGTGTCTTTGTATTTGTCGGAAAGATAAATGATCTCCCTGATTCCAGCCTGAATGATGACCTTGGTGCATTCATTACAAGGGAAGAGGGCGACATAGATTCGGCAGTCCCGCAGGTCATAGGAAATGGTATTGAGGACTGCATTTAACTCGGCATGGCAGACGTATGGATATTTGGTGTCTAAGTAGTCGCCTTCACGCTGCCAGGGCAGGTCGTCGTCAGAGCACCCCTGAGGAAAGCCGTTGTAGCCCACCCCGACAATCTTGTTCTGGGAGTTGGCCACGCAGGCACCGACCTGGGTGTTCGGGTCTTTGGAGCGCTGGGCAGAGAGCAGCGCAACTGCCATGAAGTATTCGTCCCAGGAGAGATAATCGGTTCGTTTGCCTGTCATTGTTTATTATTATTATGGTGTTAATAAAAAGAGAATATCGAATGTCGAACAGGGAATTATGAACCGCAGAAGTAAAAAACCTCGACATTCGACATTCCTTGTTCGATATTCAATATTCGCTGTATTGATTTAACAGCTTATCGCTCACCAGAGCGATACGCTCTTCGCCTCTTCCTCCAGTCATCCGCGCCGCTCACCCGGTCTACAAACTGTTGAATGGCCTGGAAGTAGTACATGCCGCCAACCGCAATCAGGGAGTTATGGTCCGCGCCAGGCACCACCTGCAGTTCTTTTGAGCGGGCACCGCACTCGGCATGCAGTTTTTCTGCCTGCCAGAGAGGGATAAGGGTGTCCAACTGTCCATGGAGCAGAAAGGTCGGGCTGGTAACACTGCTGATCTTGCCGATGTTATTAAAGGTCTGTTCCTCGGTGATGGTGTTGAGAACTGCCGGATCGATCCCTAATGTTCGGGCCAGGGGCAGGGTTTCGGCAAAGCCGCTTTCAATGATCAATCCCTTGATTTCATCATTAAACACAGATGCAATTTCTATGGCACTGGCTGAGCCAAGGGAGCGGCCCATGATAAACAGCAGCGGGCTGTAGCCATTGTCAGCCAGGTATTGTTTGAGCTTCTCATACAGCACACGGCTGTCAGCAAGCAGGGATGTGGCAGAAGGGGTTCCGTTACTCCAGCCATACCCGCGAAAATCGGTGACCAGCAGGTTGATATTGTGCTGTGCGTAAAAGGGGCCGATATCGTCATAATCCGAGACGATCTCGCCGTTGCCGTGAAAGAACAGGATAGTCGGGGATTGTCTATCCGCAGTAAATAGACGGCAGCCGATGGTTATACCGGGTTCCACTTCAACATCAATGTTCACTGCACCGGCGGGCGGGTCCGTTTTGGTGCTTGTTCTGGGATAAAAGAGGTGCTGCCGGATTTCAGGGGCATCCAGCGGGTTTTGTGTCGTCATACTGTTCTCCAGCTTATTTTCCGGACCTTTACAAGCCAACACCATGCAAAAGAGCAGGAGGATGGCAATGGTTTGGGAAAAAGGTTTCATTGTATACCGTTATTTTTTGACAGATCTTTGGGCAAGCCGGCCAAGTTTCAACATCAGCAATAGTATGGGCAGGCTATGGTATGCCAGGTCAAAGATATCAATGGGCTTGGTTAATGTTCCATTTGCCAGCATGCGCACCTTTTCAATAATATGCGGCTCAGGTACAAAAGGGGCCCCGCCGAGAATGACGGCAGCGATAACCAGCGCGGTTAGGGGGATGGAATCAAGCCATTTCATAAGATTTCACCAGCACCTCATCAGAGCACGTGCTCAAGCCCTTCGATATACAGGGGGTATAATTGAAGGGCTTGATCACGCACTGCTGAACCACTGGTAAACTCTTACAAGTCAGTGGATTAACCAAATTGGTTGCCTCCCGGTGAACTGTTTGCCATTTCATTAGTGGCCATACTCCTGCAGGATAGAGTTGAGCCGTTCAGGGGCAATATTACCGCCGCTCATGACCAGCACAACTTTTTTATGAACAAGTCGATCTTGAATCTGTATGGCTGCAGCAAGTGAGGCAGCACCCGCCTCTTCTGCCAGGTTATGGGTGTGTGCCAGCAGCAGGTAGACAGCTCGTTCTATGGAGCTGTCATCGACCAGGACAAAATCATCCAAGTATTTCTGCA
>JAYEKB010000326.1:0-2241 GCA_034660835.1 Thermodesulfobacteriota bacterium | reverse complement strand
GAATGACAATAGGACTCCTGGACAGCGGTCATCTCAGTGTGAAATCCATGTACTGGGGAGTAGTAATCGGAGGATTCCTCCTTGGGATAGGTTGGGCCATGTCCGGTTTTTGCCCGGGCACCGGGGTAGTGGCTGCCGGCAGTGGCAGAATAGATGCACTATTCTTCTTGCTTGGCGGTCTTGTCGGTGCCGGATTATATACCCTTTTGTACGGTGCATTAAAATCTACTTTCCTCATGAAATCACTTTTTGGCGGCAAAACAACACTTGTTCAGACCGGCGAGTATCAGGCTATTCTAACAACAGTCCCTGGTTGGGCTGTTGCCATCATTATTGGAGCCGTCCTTATCGCGATTGCAGCCATATTGCCAATACGGGCCGATAGAGATCAAGAGTAACGATGGGAAAGAATTCTGAAAGTTCCACAGACTCTTCCTGTTGTTTCTCCACTTTCCTTTAGCTTCTTCTTCATTGCTTCTTTCGGAGAATCTGTGGATTTCCAGGGGACAAATACCCTTGTACATTCTTTAAATAGTAGCAGCTTTTTTTCTTGTTCCCTTTAACCTTCAAGAAATAACTCAACCAATGGAAATACCATGACCGATACGACAAACAACTGGAATAAATCCTCCTGGCATGATTTTACGGCCTTGCAACAGCCAAACTGGCCGGATAAGACTAAGCTTAAAGATGTGCTGCAGACTCTCTCCACTCTGCCCCCCCTGGTATTTGCCGGTGAAATCCGTGATCTCAAGACCAGCCTGGCCAAGGCGGTAAAGGGGGAGGCTTTCCTGCTCCAGGGTGGTGATTGCTCGGAAGAGTTTTCCCGCTGTACTGCTCCAAATATCAGGGATACCCTAAAAGTGCTCCTGCAGATGGCGGTTACCCTGACCTATGCCGGCGGCAAGCCGGTGGTCAAGGTGGGACGTATTGCCGGCCAGTACGCCAAGCCCCGTTCCAGTGATACCGAGATGGTGGATGGAGTGGAGCTGCCCAGCTATCGCGGTGACATGGCGAACTCGGTGCTGCCGGATCTGCAGGCCCGCATACCTGATCCCCAGCGTCTTTTGCAGGGCTATAATATGTCCGCTGCCACCCTGAATCTGTTGCGTGCTTTTACCAGGGGCGGCTTCGGAGCTCTGCATAAAGTGCAGGCCTGGAATCAGGAGTTTGTTAAACAGTCTCCCATGGGACGCTCGTACGAGCGCTTGGCCAGGCAGATCAGCCAAGCCCTGGACTTTATGGAAACTATTGGCATTGCTACTGATACTCCACAGCTCAAGCAGGCCCAATTTTTCACTTCACATGAGGCATTGTTTTTAGGATACGAGGAAGCGCTGACCCGTGAAGACTCCATGGATGGCGGCTGGTATGACTGTTCCGCCCATATGCTGTGGATCGGTGATCGCACCCGTCAGATCGATGGTGCACATGTCGAGTTTTTGCGTGGTGTGCTCAATCCTCTGGGCATGAAGGTAGGCCCTAAACATGATATTGACGCTATTCGGGCCATTGTCGAGCGATTGAATCCAAACAATGAACCGGGCAGAATTACCCTGATTACACGCTTCGGAGCACAAGATATTGAAAAATATCTGCCTCCCCTGCTCCGCGCAGTGAAAAAAGAGGGGATGCATGTGCTTTGGAGCTGCGACCCCATGCATGCAAATATCCGCAAGACCGAAAGTGGTCACAAGACCCGTAGTTTTGACGATATTTTGTCGGAATTACGCTGCTTTTTTGAGCTGCACTGGGCAGAGGGGACCGTGCCGGGCGGGGTCCATCTTGAACTCACAGGTGATGATGTTACCGAATGCACCGGCGGTGCTCGCCAGCTGGCTGATGAACAGCTGGGCCGGAACTATCTTACCACCTGTGACCCCAGGCTCAATGCTGAGCAGTCTCTGGAGATGGCATTTCAGATTGCGGAGATGATCAGAAGCTAATAAACAGCAGGGATTAGGGTCTTACCGTCCCTCTATAATAAAGGCGGTTTAGGGTTTTTATAATAACCTTAAACTGCTTTTTTATTGTGTTGGGACTATGAGCGGTTGAACAGCTCAAGAATGGTCCCTGGATCACGTGCCTGCAGGAGCTTGTTTCTGACAGTGGTTTCTCTCAGCAACCTGCTTACCCGGGCAAGGGTTTGCAGATATTCTCCAGCCATGTCAGGTGGAGCGAGGATCATTACAAGGAGGTGAACCGGTCGATGATCTACCGCTTCAAAGCTGATGCCGTGGC
>JAYEKB010000325.1:0-9864 GCA_034660835.1 Thermodesulfobacteriota bacterium | reverse complement strand
AACCATGCTTCTCCCTGCCTGCCCGCTCCTTAGCTGTACAGCTCTGCCGGGAAACAGCCGTCGCCACAGGGTGGCAGGGGTGCCGGTACTGCCTGCTTCCGTGACCGGAAGCCGACGCCAATTCGTAAGATCATGATGCAGATCAGCAGCACACGCATAACGATCATCAGCATGTCGGGCAATGGCACGAAGAATGATGGACTGAATCTGGGGAGGTATTTTGTTATTATGATAACGCGGCGGAGTTGGATCGTGGCGCAGGCGGCGGCGGGCAACCTGGAGTTTGCTGGAACGCGGCCAGGGCAACCGGCCGGTGAGCATCTCGTAGAAAAGCATGCCCATGGAATAGATGTCGCAACGGGGATCAGCCCGCTCGCTAAGCAGTTGTTCCGGTGCAATATACCAGGGGGTTCCCTGGGGGTTTTGCAGGTCAAGAGCCAACAGATCGGGAAGATGGCGGCAGCTGGCCAGGCCGAAATCTATTATCTTAATAGTTCCATCCCGGCAACAGATAATATTTTCAGGCTTCAGATCCAGATGAACAATGGACTGCTCATGGAGATAGGTAACCACACTGCAGAGTTGATCCATCAGAGTCAGGGCAGCGTTCAGCTCAAGCACACGATTCGTGCCGACCCTGGACCTGAGATCCTTACCCTCCACATGTTCCATGATAATGTACTGCCTGCTTCTTTGCCGGTGGATAAAACGTACAATTCCAGGGTGATCAAGCAGCCTGCTGATACGCTCTTCATTCTGGTAGTGATAGAGAAGGATAGGCTGATTAAGAATATCACCACAGGGTATTTTCAGGACAACCTGTTGCCGGGAAAGCAGGTCCTCCGCCAGAAAAAGGGTGGCCATGGCTCCCTGGTGCAATTCGGAACGAAGGACAAAAATGTCCAGGGTATCGCCGACTTCCGGAAAGGCCATGCTAAAAACCCTCCATTTTCGGACAGCTGCTGCACCATTCCGGTACGGGCAGGTTCAGGAAGGCTTTACGGATATGGTTTTTGGCCCGCTCCAGCTTTTGGATAGCATCCATACCAAAACCGACCTTTGCTATCTCCCGTTCATACACCTGCAGGCGGCGCTGAAAGGGTTTGCGAAAGGCCCGGTAATCACTGGTTTGCCAGATCAGGTCCAAATATTTCTCGCTTAAAGTTCCAAATCTCTTTCTGGGAACAGGCAGCTCGCCGCTATCCGTGAACCATTTTTCCCGTCCGTCAGCTGTGGGGGGATAGAGAAAAACGCATGGTGCCACCGATCCATCAGCGGCTATAAAACAACCCGCAAGTGGATTTTTATCACAAACCGGCGTCAAATCAGACTGAAACAACGGCAGCTGCAAACGCATTCTTCCTAAAAAAGCCTGCCAGTAAGCCCTCCTGATGATTTGCCTGAATCGTTTTTCTCTGCAGTGTGAAAAGATGCGCATGGTTTTCTGCTGCTCTGTGGCAGCATGTGTAAGATGGACACCTGCAAAAAGGCTCAACCCAAGGGAACGGCACTGCTTCACGGCCTGTGGCAGCTCTTCAATAGTCTCCGGGGTCAGAAGATAACTCACGGCCAGGGCTGGGGTTATGCTGCCCTGCTCCTGCTTTGTTCTCTGCAACAGTTGCAGGCTCTTCCTGAGTTTTGCGTGCGTTCCCTGCCCTCGCAGACTATCCTGAGTCCCGGCTGTGGCACCGGCCATGGAAAAAGCAATGCTGTCCAGGCCGGAGGTAACCAGTTGGGATGCCTGCCTGGCACTCATCAGACTGCCGTTGGTCGTAAAACTAACTCTGCAGCCCTGTGACCTGAACCAGCGGATACGCTCAACCAGGTCGCCAAGGAGCATTGCTTCACCCCAGCCCTGCAGATGAACTGACACTGTTCGCTGTAAAGCGGGTTGCAACTGCTGCAAAGCAGAAATACTGAGATCCTGCTCCTGCAGATCAATATCGGGTACTGCCCGCAGGCAGGTCCTGCAGCTGAGGTTACAGCGGTTCGTTAATTCAATTTGAAGGGTCTGGTAACGTAGGCCCAGTGTATCACTGACCAAAGGACACATAGCCGATCACGATCACAAGAATCACCACCAGTTCCACAACAGTAATCTTGGTGAGCATCAAACAAATTTTCCGCTGGGACGGGTCCATCTGCAGGACCATCCGGTTCATGAGCAGCCGAAAAAAAACAGTGTATGGCGTGGTGCTGGTATAAATTCTGAGATACTCCTGAATCGATCGTATCCAGAGCAGCATATCCTGCTCCAGTTCGTCATCTGCCTGCCCGCCGTCATAACGGACCTGCACCTGTGTTTTTCCCTGTCGTGCAAAAAAGAGCAGTTCTTTGACCCCGTAGTCAAAGAGGAGGATTCGCATGATAATCCTGGAGCCCACCGGATCATCGGGGCCGGGAGTGAGATCAAGCCTAAGGCCAAGAGAAAACACCTGTTCAGTAGCGTAATCACGAAGCGTTACAAAAAAAGCACCATCCCGATGTTCTGCATCTTCAATAAACCAATGGGGATGGAGACGAACCAGTTTATCCTCATCAAGAAGCTTAAGGATATCAAGATCTGTTGCTGTAGCAGGAAGAAGCAGATCGTATTTTTTTTTCATCTCAATCCGTCTGGTCCAGGGGCGGGGCAATGAGCAGGGGACAAGGTAGAATCGAGTGCAGTTTAGCCGTGTCGATACGTGACCTGAGGCCTTTTTCCATTTTCAGATTAAACAATCTGCGGCTTTCCCGATAAGGCCCGATCACAATCAGATCACATTTCCTTTTTTTTGCCTCCCGGGCTATAGTTTCCTCAATCGGGCCGACCACTCCGGCAAAGGTTGCACGTGCCGCTGCCGGGTATTTTTCTCGTATCCGCTGCCAATCCTCTTCATTTTCTTCCTGCATCTGTCTTTGCACGTGATCAAGAAAGGTGGTGTGGGTTTTGCTGGAGTTGAGCCAGTCATCACCGGTCATGTCCTGCCAGTCCTGGTCAATAATAGTCAGGACGGTGATCTGCAGATCAGGATTTTTCACGCACAGTTCATCAAAAACAAGGCGCTCGGCATGTCGGCCACCTGCGGTTCCGTGGGTACAGAGAAGAAGGGAAGTAAACATATCTTAAAGATAGCAAAAAATTATCCTCGCGGGAAGGCGAGAAAGAATAAAAAGCCCCTTCCCGGCACATACGACCGGAAGGGGCGAACGGAGATTTTTACATCTTTGGCCTTATAGCCATTTTGTGAAAAGCATGACGAGAAAGGTTGTTACCAGCGACAAGACAAGGGCTGTCATATCCTCATTGCGTTCGCTGGAAAATACGGAAAGTGCTCGTTCTTCAAGCTCTTCTGTATTTGCGTCCTTTGCAATTTCAGACGTTCCCTTACCAGCATCACCTGTTTCAATGGTAATTTTTTCTTCACTCATATCTAAATCCTCAGGAAATGTTAATGTAACACCACATCTTTCACTAACCAGATTACAACCAGGAAAGACAGGACGGCTTTGGTGACGCCCGAGATGCAGCCAATGACCAGCGGCCAACCCCCGGCCTGAAAGATGGCCTTCTTGGTAATCTGCATACCAAGCCCGATCAAGCCAAAGGCAAAGAACCAGATCATGCAGTCGGTCAGGGTGGTGACGGTCTTGGATTTTTTATGAACCTGCTTGACGGCGTGCTTGATAGCACCTTTAACGTCCTTGCTCAAGGTGATAGTTTTACCCTTGGCAGCAGCCAGAATGGATTCAAGCTGGTTCATTCGATCTTTTCCCTGCTTGTGGTAAACCTTTTTGTCTGCACGGCTCTCATAATCACCGGCAATCTGCCGCTGGGCAACGAGGTCTTTAACCGCTGCCATCTGGTCTGCTGTGAGTCCCTCGATTGAGTTGGACTGTACAGCAGTGTTCAGAGTTTCCCACTCCTGTTCAGTGACCTGGGTTCGATCATTATAACTGAAATCAAGGAATTTTCCCTTATAATGGGAGGGCGGCGAAAAGAGGCCCATGGAAGACATGGCAAAGAGCATCAGGAAACCGATGATAAAAATCGGGAACTTATCAATAACAACTTCCTTAAATGTTAATTTTTTACCGGCTTCCTTGCCAAACCAGGATGCCAGTACCAGGACGATGATGGGCAGGAAGAGGACACGGGTGATGTTGAAAATTTCCGCAACCTTCAGGGTCTTGATATCCACCGCGTTGAAGGCCAGCGCTGCAGCTGCAACCTGGGCGGAGTTCAGGATGCCGGTTCCGGCCCAGGCACCGAACTGTACGGGATTCATGCCTGCCCAATGGCCGACGGTGGGGAAAACAAACATACAGATAATACCAAAGGAGAGGATGGTACCGATGGTGTAGGCCATCTCTTCACTCTTGGCCTTGACGACAGGGGCAACGGCCACGGTGGCGGAAACCCCGCAGACTCCCATGCCGGCGGAAAGAACACCTGTCATGGTTTTGGGCTGTTTAAAAATCTTGCCGAGCCAGAGAACAAAAAATACTGTTCCCAGTACAAAGGTGCCGACCAGAAAAACACTGTAGCCGCCAAGTTTTGCCAGTTCGGCAAAACTGTACCGGGCACCGAGCATGATAACACCCATCTTCAGGACAAAGCGGGCGCACTTGACGCCGGCAGCGGCAAACTTGGGAATGCCATAGGTGTTGGTGATGACAACACCGACCAGCAGACCAAGAATAACATAGTTGAGATTAAGCACTTTATAAATCTTGAAGCCCAGCACGGGCTGCAGCGATTTACTCATAATTTTAACCAGTGGCTCCAGATACCAGCGGATGGCCATGGCCATGATCAGGATGAACAGAATGCCGGCCAGAGGCTGGAGAAAAAAACGGTCAAAGTTGGTATCACCGGGTTTACGTACAGAGTTGATAATTGCACCGAGTATACCTATTCCCCCGGCAATAAAGCCCATACTTACCTGTAGATCAGCGGTTTTAAGGGTGCCGAGATATTTCATCAATGGTTGCAAGGCGCCGCTGCTGGCGAGTAATGCATAAATAATCATAAGACCGCTGATGATAAACAGCGGTTTGTTTTCCTGTACCTGGGCCATAAAGAGACTCCTTTCAGGTTGATTTTAACGATAGTACTGCAGTGCTCTCATTTTTTGTTAACGTTGTTCACCTCCTTGCATGGAAATTTTTTCTTTCTCTATTGCATCAAGTTCAGCGGCATAATACTTGCCGACCATATTAAGGAGAACATAGGCGAGGCGTAAACCAAGGATAGCTGCAACAATACAGCCCATCAGCTGGAGAGGGGTTCCCTGTTCAGTGGCAAGGATAAATTCCATTACAGGTGCCATGAGATCTGTCTTTGCAATGAGAACAAGAGCAGTAATAATGGAGATCAGCAGAAACAGGATTGTTATTCGACTCGGGTTTTTCATATTGGCCGCCCTTTATGTATGATAAAACTGAGATATTCCAATCATGCAGGAACATGTGATATTTCTTGTTTTGCAATTTCAGGGCCAAAAAACATGTCTTGCAAAATAAATCAATATTATTCACTGGTTATGCCGACATTAAAACTTTTGCAACTGTACCATGCCATACATGATAAGAAGATTGTAGCGCGAAAATTACATTGTGGTGCATCCTTGAGGATGCAGCAAGATTGTCTTCCGGCTTATAACCGCTAAAATGACTGTTGCATCCTTATGGATGCAGTGCTAACTATGGAATGCAGGCATATCATTGCCTGCATCTGAATCCATTGTCACAGAGGTATAGACAACATGCTAAAATCAGCTGATATTTCCCTTGAAACCGGCAGGAAATCAATTGGCCTGCAGTCAAAATTTCTCTTGGGCCTTGCCTGTATTTTTGTATGTTTCTGTATCGTCGCAACCACCTTCCTGTATCTGCATGAAAAGAAAATGCTTGAAGAAGAGGTCTATCGCAAGACCGAACTCATCATGGCAGCCGTGGAAGCGACCAGGGGATATGTCAGGGAGATACTTCGGCCAAAGATGTATGAGGTCCTTGATGACAACACCTTTATTTTAGAGGCAATGTCCACATCCTATATCAGCAGGGTAGTCATGGATCGTTTCCAGCAGACACTGCCCTCTTTTGAGTATCGACGAGTGGCTATCAATGCCCGGAATCAGAATTTTGAAGCCAATTCTCTTGAGCAGGAAAAAATCAACTACTTTGACGAGAATCCCGCTGTAAATGACTGGCACGGGATTGTAAAGTCCGGCAACCAGCATGTGTACATGCATTTTCGTCCGGTCCGATTCACTGCCTCGTGTTTTCGCTGTCACGGAGATCCCGTTGATGCTCCCCGGACGATCAGCAATCTCTATGGGGATCAGCATGGCTTTAACCGAAAACCTGATATAGTGAGCGGGGTCGTCAGTGTCGGCGTCCCGATCAATGTGGGGCTGGTGCCCATCATAGAGGTTGCCTGGAAAGTCTTTTGTACCGCTTTTATATCGGTATTCTTCCTCTATGGGATTATCTGGTTTTTCTTTAACAGGTTAATTATCAGTGATCTTCGAGGATTACTTGAGATTTTTCGTGAAAACCTGCGTGATGAGCATGGGGTACAGCTGTATGAACAGGCCAGGACCAAGGATGAATTCGGCGAGTTGGCGTCCTCGGTGCACATGGTTGCCAGGCATTTACAGAAAACCCGGCAACAGCTTGAGGATTATGCCCAAAACCTTGAAAAAAAGGTAGAAGATCGAACCCTTGCCCTGCAGCGATCGGAAACGACTCTGCGTGAAAAAGTGATCACCCGGGGGCAGGAACTTCGTACCTTAAATACAATCAGCGAACTGATTACCCGGTCTGTTCATCTCGTCGACATTCTTCCCAGTGTGTTGCTGCAGGCATTAAAAGTGATTCCCGCATCGGGTGCCGGTATTTATCTGCTTGACCGAAAAAAAGCCATGCTTGTTCTGCAGTGTCGGGAGAATGCTGCCGTACTGGCTGAAACCATACCCTTTGATCCGTTGGTCTGCCTGCCTTTTCTTGATGAAAAGATGCTCGATTTTGACGGGTTTATCCAGGAGGCGACCTGTAGTCAAATCAGTCTGGCCGATGAGGAAGCGATACTGGTCAATAATTTTAATGTTCCCCTCTGCTGCCGCGGTCAGGTATTGGGCGTCATGACCTTTGTTGGTGATGACCTGCAGGAAGTGGACGCCCAGCAGCAGGAGCTTCTTTTTTCTATCGGCCACCAAATTGGTATAACCATTGAGAGCCTGCAAAATATTGTCCGCCTGATGAACAGCAAAGAACTGCTGCAGTCGGTTTTTGACGGTATTACGGATGTGGTCATCCTGCTTGATCCCAAGTACAGGATAAAAATGGTAAATAAGGCCTTCCTTGATCAGCACGGTTTGCAGCTTGAGGAAATTCTTGACCGCTCTCTTGCTGATCTGCCTATGAAAAATCCCTGTCCCTTAAAGGCCTGCACAACACCCCTTTCCATCCTGCCCAGCTCTCCGGTTGTTGAACAGGTCCATGATCAGGATGGCAATATCTTTGAAGTGACTTTTTATCCTCAATTTTCCGAACAGGGCGAGGTGCACAATGTTGTTTGCTATGCCAAGAATATCACCGAAAAAATAGAGGTTGAACAGCGTATTCAGCAGACCGAAAAACTTGTTGCCGTTGGACAGCTGGCAGCCGGAGTCGCTCACGAGATCAACAATCCACTTGGTGTCATTCTCTGTTACACGGATATTATTAAAGAGAACAGCATGCATAATGAAGAAATCATGGCTGACATCAAGGTCATTGAACGTCATACGGAAAACTGCCGGCGTATTGTCGCTGATCTGCTTGATTTTTCCCGCAGTAAAAAATCCGAGATCAGCAGACAACCGGAATCAATTAACGCTATTATCGAAAATGTTCTGTCCATGGTCCAGCAGCAGTTCCTGAAAAAGCGTATTAATCTGGTCGCTGACCTGGATAGTACAATCCCGCCCTGTCTTGTGGACAGCCGACGCATGAAACAGGTCCTGCTCAATCTGATTATGAATGCGGGACAGGCAATCGGCGATAAAGGGAATATCACTATTCGAACCAAGACGGAAAATAGTTGTGTACTCATAGAGATTGAGGATGACGGTCCAGGAATCAAAAAAGACATCCAGGACAAGATTTTTGATCCTTTTTTCAGTACCAAGGAACCTGGAGAGGGAACCGGACTCGGTCTGTCGGTCAGCTACGGTATCATTCACGAGCATAATGGCGAAATCAGGGTACAGTCAACCCCAGGCCATGGAACATGCTTTACTGTCAGTATACATGCAGCACAGGAGGGATTGAGCAATGAATAAACACCATACCGACCTTCCTCAAATCCTGCTTGTTGATGATGAACCCGACCTGCTTACCGGCCTGAAGAGAAGTTTTGCCAAACGACTCCCTGGTGCACAGATCTTGACGGCTCCGGGTGGAAATGAAGCGTTGGCAGTACTGGCACGGGAAGAAATTGCCCTGGTTTTGATGGATATTATGATGGGCGATTTAAGCGGGCTTGAAATCCTTGACCGCATCCACTCCAAGGAACCTGAACTGACCGTCATCATGATGACCGGCTACGGAACAATAGAACTGGCTGTGGATGCCATTCGCCGGGGGGCATGGGATTTTGTGACCAAGCCCCTGGAACTCGACAGTTTGACCCGGTTGCTCAACAAGGGACTGGAACGTTCCCAACTGATAGGTGAGAATAAAAATTTACGCCGCAGGATATGTTCCGAAGGGGCGGTGCCTGACTTTATCGGTCAGAGTCCCTCCATGCAGCAGCTCTACAAGACCATACAGACATCAGCCGACAGCGAGTATACTGTCCTGATCCGTGGCGCGTCAGGGACAGGCAAGGAGCTCTGTGCGCGGGCCATACATACCTTAAGCAAGAGATCGAATAAACCTTTTGTCATGGTCAACTGCCCGGCGATTCCGGAACATCTGCTGGAGTCGGAACTGTTTGGCTACCGTAAAGGTGCCTTTACCGGGGCAGACAGGGATCATGCCGGACTTTTCTTCCAGGCAAATGGAGGTACTCTCTGTTTGGATGAAATCGGCGATATCCCGGTCAACATCCAGACAAAACTGCTGCGAGTCCTGCAGGAGCAGGAAATCAAACAGCTCGGAGCAGAGACTTCAACCAGGATAGATGTTCGTATCATCGCCTCAACCAACGCTGATCTGGAAAGCAGGATCAGTAAGGGGACATTCCGGGAAGATCTTTTTTACCGGCTTGAGGTACTCACTCTGCGTATGCCCTCTCTTAATGAGATTGCTGAAGATATTCCTTTGCTTGCCGACCACTTTCTAAAAAAAGTCCGGATAGAACTGGGCAGCAGTGAAAAAAGTTTTTCCGGAGCTGCTCTTGAAACTCTCTTACAGCACAATTGGCCCGGCAATATCAGGGAACTGCAGAATGTTATACGCCGGGCAGTCCTTTTCTGCCCGGGCCCTGTTATTGATGGCGAACATCTGATGATGGAGTCGCCATTGCCGGCTCCCGATCCCGGCATAATACAAAAATCGGATATGGCAATCATACCCTATAAGGAAGCCAAAGATAGCTGTCTTGATTCTTTCACCCGGCAGTATGTCCATACGCTGCTCAAAAAGAGCAATGGTAATGTCTCTCAGGCAGCACGACTCGCCTATCTCACCAGAGCCGCTCTGCAAAAAATAATGCGCCGATATAACATTGATGGTGATCAGTTCAGGTAACAAGGGAGAAATGGGAGTTAACCCACATATTTCACAAGTCGAGGCGGCTGCAGATGCGCTGAGCGCAGGAGTAGGCAGGTAAGCGCAGACTCCGATAGTTGCCTATGCCTGCTCCTGCAGCGACAAAGCAGGTGCGGTCGCATC